>CAZCPH010000054.1:0-12401 GCA_964500105.1 uncultured Mariniphaga sp.
CTTCCTCACCGAGCATCAGCCAGGCCGACCCTTTCATCAAATAGACATCCGGATTGTCCAGTTCAACCTGTTCAGCTAATCCAAGATATTTCAGTGCGTTCTGGTATTTGCCTTTGCTGAGTAAAACCTGGGCATATTTAAGTTGCAACGGCACAGCACCGGGGTGAATCTGCATCCCCTGCTGTGCAGCTATTTCTGAAGCATTGATATCTCCTTCATCCAGCAATGACTCTACAATTCCCTCGAATTCAGAAACATCAAAATAACTCTTCCTGCCTAACGCCAGCGAGCGTTTAAACCGGCTCAGTGCTTCACTGAAATTTTCTTCACTTAAATAATTCCGTTCTTCCTTATTCATTCAACCTCCAAAATGAAACTGCGAAATTAACAATTCACTCCGAATAAAGAAATAACTCCGATTTAATGGTGTTGTTCCCTTAACAAATCATTCACGGTTTTTACCGGGTTAAATGTTTCAACAGGAACTTCCACAAAAAGGGTATTCCAGTTGCTCATCGCACCGTTCCATAAACCTGGCAATTCCTGAGCTTTCAAATCTTTTCCGTCTTTCGACTTTTTCGAAATAAAACCGGTATCCGGGTCGGTAAATGCGGTCAGATTGTACTTTTCACCTTTGTAATTTTTAACGGCACAAACCAAATCCACCGGATTGAAATGGGTGGCATGTTTTACAATGGTTTGTTGCTGAATGCTTTCCGGGTCAATCTGCGAACTTTCCACAATTTGCAACGAAACGGTACCGTCAGGATTTTTTGCCCAAAACGGCCCCCCTCCGGGTTCGCCTTCATTTTTTACCATGCCGCAAACCCGCAACGGACGGTTGTACTTTTCGCGCAGGTAATGGTACAACTGCTCTTTTTCTGTATAATATTGTTCTTCTGCCGGCTTAACGTTCAGCGTATTCTCAAGAAAATTGGCAGCCTCGGCCAAAAATGCACTTTCGAGGCTCACCGGGTGTTTCTCGTTCAAAATTTTCTGATAATGGAAAACCTTTTCCTGATACTTCAACAGCAACCCGGCCAGTGCTTTTTTGTAAGTAACTGTTGGTTGTTTCAGATGATCGGGAACCACATTGTCGATGTTCTTGATGAAAATGATATCGGCATCGAGATCATTCAGGTTTTCGATAAGCGCACCGTGCCCTGCCGGCCTGAAGAGAAGCGTTCCGTCGGGCTCGCGGAAAGGTTCGTTCGCCAGATCAACAGCAATAGTATCAGTGGATGGCTTTTGCAAACTGAACGAAACTTCGAAGGTTACACCCAGCATTTCCTCGTATTTCTCTTTGACCTCCTGCAGAAGCTGCTGAAAAACCTCGCGGTGTTCCGGTGACACAGTAAAATGCAATCGTGAAATATTCTGATTATCCTTTGCATAAGCAGCTCCTTCGGCCAGGTGCTCCTCAAACGGAGTCCGTTCACCGTCAGAATACTTATGGAATTTCAGCAGACCTTTTGGCAGCGCGCCGTAATTCAATCCCTTCTCGAGCAAAAGGAATTCAATCCAGTTTTTGCACACCTCGCTGGCTCCGTTGTCGGCAATGGCTTTTTTCAAATCGTCGAAAAAGGCGAAATTCTCCTTGTTTACCAGAAAATTCCGGGCAGCTGCATTTTTAGCCAGCGCAACTTCAGAATCTTCATCTTCCCTGCATTCTTCCAGCGCTTCAAACAGTGCTTTAAACATGCGGCTGGCAGCTCCGGAAGCCGGAACAAACTTAAGTGGTTTTATGCCGGCTTCAATCCGTCTGTCGAACCTGTTAACGTTCTCTTCTATGCCGCTGTCATCAAGCTTAACAATGCCGTTTTTCACCGTTGCAGCTTCAATCACTTCCAAATAAGGAAAACCTTTTTTGAAGTTTTCGATTTGTTTTTTTACCACATCAGCCTGACTTCCGCGCTGTTTTATTTGAATTTCATCTTTTTGAGAGAACATATTTTTTGCTTTAATTTTCCATTCTAAAAATAGGAATAAGATTTAGTTTTGAAAACGTTTACGCATCTTGTTTGCACAAAGTTTTCAATTATTTTTTAACAGCGATAAAAAAGAATAATGTAAATTGCCTGAAAATTTGAATACAAAATACTTTATGTTGACGAAAACAAAAATAAAAGAAGTTATTGAGAATTTACCTGAAGAAATTTCCATTGATGAATTCTTTGATAAACTGATATTAATCGAAAAAGCGGAAAGAGGAAACAGGCAGTCTGAAAATAAAGAGGTAATTTCTGAAAAAGAATTGGATAACGAAATTGAAAGATGGTTCAAATAAACTGGACACATCAGGCAGTGAGTGATTTAAAAAACATTGCGGAATATATTTCCCGGGATTCCGTCCGATACGCAAAATTGCAGGTTGCAAGGATAAAAGCCCGAACAAAAATATTAAAATCACACAGTAAAATTGGCAGAATAGTACCAGAATTGGAAAAACCGGAAATAAGGGAACTCATTGAAGGGAATTACAGAATTATTTACAAAATTGTTTCTCAAATACGGATTGATATACTTACCATCCACCATTCGGCAATGGATTTATCAGGAAAAGAAATGAAACCTGAAAAGAAAAAATGACACAGCAAATTTTCAGTTGGGGGCACACAAAACGCTACAATGATTTCCCGTCATATTTCCGTAATCTGTTTTCAGAAAGGGTGCAAAAAGTTTCGGTTGATGCCGGCTTTACCTGTCCGAACCGCGACGGAACCAAAGGTTTGGGTGGCTGCACTTACTGCAACAACAAAACGTTTAAACCAACCTACTGCAATCTCGAGAACTCGGTGAGCCATCAGGTGCAGCAAGGTATTCGCTTTTTTGAAAAAAAATACAAGTCCATGCGCTTTCTGGCATATTTTCAGGCATATACCAGCTCGTGGGCGCCATTATCCGATTTAATTCCACTCTATGAAGAAGCATTGCAGCACCCAAAAATTGTGGGGCTGGTAATTTCCACGAGGCCAGATGCCGTGCAAAACGAACTGCTGGATTACCTGGCAGAACTGAGCAAAAAGGTTTACGTTATGGTGGAATTTGGCCTGGAGTCGCATCTGGACCGTTCGCTTGAAGCAATTAACCGGGGGCACACCTTTGCAGAATCGGTGCGGGCATTGGAGCAAACGGCAAGAAGGGGCATAAAAAACTGTGCGCACCTGATTCTGGGACTTCCGGGCGAAAACAGAAACGACTGGCTAAACCAGGCACGGGTTATTTCACAGCTGCCTGTTCATAACCTGAAAATGCATCAGCTACAAATTCACAGGGGAACGGTAATGGAGAAGCAATACAGGCAGAATCCCGAACAATTTCATCTGTTCAGCGCCGAAGACTACATCGATCTGGTGGTGGATTACCTTGAGCTGCTTAATCCGAAAATTATTGTGGAACGCTTTATCAGTCAGGCACCACCGGAATTGCTGATTGCACCCAAATGGGGACTGAAAAATTTTGAATTTGTTGCCAAAGTGGAAAAACGGCTTAAAGAACGTGAAACCTGGCAGGGCAGAAAATTCACGGAATGAACTTCATATCCGTCAGGAACTTATGCTCCGGTCGATAATCTCTTCCACATGAATGCGGGTAGTATTCAGAAACGGCAATCCCAGGTATTCTTTCTCCCTGAATAAAATCGGGAATTCAGTACAACCCAAAATTACAGCGTCAACATTCTGACTGTCAATCATTTTCTGAACAATCTCCAGAATCTCCAACCTGGAGCTATCCTTAAAAATGCCATGCTCCATTTCAGTAAACAAAAGCTCGTTAATGCGTTCAATCTCCTTTTCCCCGGGAGAAAACACATCAATATTGCTTTTTGCGAAAACTTCGGAGTAAAATGATGCAATCATCGTAAACTTCGTTCCCAGCAGTGCGCAACGTTTCACTCCCATTTGTTCCGCCCGTTTTCTGCAGGCTTCTACAATACTGATAAGCGGAATGGAGACGCTGTTCTGAATTTCGGAGAACAGCAGATGTGGTGTGTTGGCACTTATGGCAGCAAATTCAGCGCCGGCCGCAGCCAGTTTATTGATGCAACCAGACAGATAGCCTGCTGCGCCCGAATAATCTTTTCTTCGCAACCGTCCAATAAACGTTTCCATGTTTACACTGTAAACAATAATCTCAGGATAGTTAAAACTTTCATTATTGTTCTTCTCAGCCACAAGTCCAATCATCTCTCTGTAGTAATCCAATGTGGCCTCGGGACCAAGCCCGCCGATCAATCCAATGGTTTTCATACCTGTAATTTTTATCTGGTTGAACGAAACCTAATGTTACATGAGCAAATGTAACAAGAAATGCTCAATCACAAAAAGAGCCTTTTATCCGTATTATTCAGAAAATATTATCGGGAAAAAATTCTTCACACCAAAAAACCCATAACTTATTTACTCCCAGTCGAGCAGTCGCTTCTCCCCTTCCAGTGCACGAATGGCGGTTACATCCTGGCTCACTTCAAGCACGCCTTTGTATTCTCCATTCTGGTTTCGAAGGGCAAAATAACTGATAAGCACAAACTTCCCTTTCATCTGAATCCAAAACTCCGCCTTCTCTTTTTTACCACTCCGGAAAGTTTCAACAATTTCATTTACAATGTGTACACTTTCGGGAGGATGGCAATTCTGCACCTTACGACCAACAACGGCCGGTGAGCGTGGAAAAATACGGTCTTTTCCCCGGTTGAAGTACTGCACGGTATCGTTTTCATCAACGTATGTTATTTCAACAGGCAGTGCATTAAAAACCAAAAGTGCCTGTTCCACACTCATAAAACCTGTTTCAGAAAATATACCGCTCTTTTCTGCTTTTCCGGGCTGAACGTTCGCATCCTTTTCCCTTGATCTCTTTGTTTGAACCGGAGTTTCAACAAACGGGAACGGGTATTCAAAGCTTTGTCTGTGCATTTCATCCCAGGCTTCATTGCCAACCGTTTCGGCCGCAATGGGAAACAAAACCAGTTCCTCTTTTTGTATCATACCAAACACCAGAAAATAGTATTTCCCGAGTATCTTACTGAAATCAGTCCAATCCGAATCGTCCTGTTTCAATAATGCCACCAGATTCTTCAATGTTTTTCGGATATCATCGTGAATCGACCACATCACTTTCAGCGGCCGGTGGTCTTTCCAGTTATTTTCCAGGTACGGAAAAAGGATGTTCTCTTTTTTGATGTAATGATTGTCAAATTCGAAAAACTCCTGAAACCGGGGACGTAAATCCCGTTTCATTTCTGTAAAGCTATCAACCTCCCGGCCTCTGTAATTTTTCAGAATTTTCTTTATCTGGTTCAACCTGAACGTAAAAGCACTGTTCTCGAGCATCAGGTAATACAAAAAAGTGCCTTCTTTGGGTTTCTCCCACGAATAGTTTTTCAAATACCTGAAAAATACATTAATAACCTTGTCGATATAAATTTTAATGAGCTCCGGCCCTATTCCCATTTGCATTTGCCGGTCTTCCAGCTTCAGCATATCGTAGGGTGTAATATGCTCAATCGCCTCTTTGTGCCGTTCAATCAGTTCTTTACCGTTCTCACCGTTCATTATGCCAAGAGAAACAGCCAACAGCTGTTCCAGTCGCTTTTCGCTGTTATCGATGTACTCTGACATTCCAAATCAATGCTTTTGTGTGCGGTCATCAATAACTACGAGCCGGTATTTACTGCCTCTCATCACCACACGGTGGGCATCGATGTGCAAATGTTTGGTCACTATTTTATTGTGGATGTAAAAATCGCGAATCAAAACCAGTTCCGACAGATTGGAACCCGAGAGCAATTCTCTCATCTGACAGTGTTTGCAAAAGCTGTCGTCTGAATCCAGTTTTTTCTCCCGCTGTGTACAGCCCATAATTTCGCAAAACTCATGTTCCAGAATATCACCTTTGTCGCTTTTGGTAAGTTGCTGAAAAGCTTTGTTAAAATACTTAATCTTAAAATTATGATCGGTAAGGAAAATGGCCTGCGGATGATGTTCTATCAACTGGTTCAGCAGATCGTTGGCTTCCTCAATTTTTTGAAATTCGAGTCTCATGGCAATCAGTATTAATCGATTATCAACTTTTGGTCTTTTTTGAATAAAATCAAAAAGTGCTTTAAATTCGTTAAAACCAAAGTAGCAATTAAAATTTAGATTATCAACCCAAAAAATGCGGGAAATTTTAATTTCTTTTCAACGCGGAGTTAAGTATTAACCGAACCAAAAACCCTGCGAAGGAGCTGTGTCACCCTTGCTGCCGGATCTTTTCTGATCAATTGTTCCTCGGCTTCTATTTTCAGGAAAAGCCCGTCGAGTGCTTTTCCGGTAAGGTATTCATCCAGCTTGGTTTCCACCGGTTTCAGGCCGGCAAGCTGACCCACCAGTGAACCTGCCACTTCGTTCCATTTCGAGGTCAGAGTATTCCAGCTTTGGGAGGTTGAAACATTTCCAACCAGTTTTTTATCGAGGGAAGTCTGTATTTTTGGCTGATAAAGCAAGAACAGGTTATCGTAGGTTGTGCGGTGCAAATACATGGTAGCGGCGTTGTCTTCGCCCCGTAAAATGCCAACAGCATCGGCAATGGTCATGCTCCTTATGCTGTTCACAAAAATCGGTTTGGCTTCTGTCACCGCATCTTCGGCAGCCCGGTTTATACGCAGCAAAACATCGTCAAGCAGTTGCTGACCACCGGGAATACGGCCAATATTGTCAACTATTACATTTGCTTCAGGTGGCAAAAGTATTTTAACCAGCTCATCTTTATAATATCCATCGGTAGCCCCCAGAATATTTACCGAATTTCCCGCCCCAACAATGAGCGCTTCTTTGAGTCCGGCAATGATTTCGGTTTGTGTCAGCGGCCTGTCTTCACCGAGTGTCTGTTGTGCAACCTGCATAAGTTCTGCACAGGAGGAAAAAATAAATGTCAGGGCAAAAATTAATGTGTAGCGTGTCTTCATTCCGGTAATTTTCTGCTAAAGATAATCATTTAAACAATTTATCGATCAATTCCTGCCTCCCTTCACGTTTCAATTCATTGATGATTGACTTTCGGTACTCCCTTTTGTACCAGAAGAAAAACTTGCGCTGTTCGCGTTTATCGCGCTGACTGCGGGCGGTGTAAACTTTCTCCATGGTGTACGGGTGATACCCGGAATAATAGATTACCGTTGCCAGAGTCATTGGAGTGGGTGTAAAATCCTGCACCTGTTCCAGCCTGAAATCCATATTCTTGGTTTGAATGGCCAGATTAGCCATGTCTTCCGATTTACTGCCGGGATGGCTCGAAATAAAATAGGGAATCAGCTGCTGGTCCAGTTTTTCTTCCTGGTTAATCTTCTTAAATTCCTTGTTCAGCTCTTCAAACAACCTGAATGACGGCTTCCGCATAAACTTCAGAACCTCCTCGGAAGTATGCTCCGGCGCAACTTTCAATCTTCCGGAAACGTGATGTTTGATTACTTCGCGCAAATACTGCCGGTTAATTTTATCGGTTTCTTCATTACCTGTTTTTTCCAGAATCATATCATAACGAATGCCGCTCCCAACAAATGCTTTTTTTACTTTCGGGTTTTCCCTGACTTTTCTGTAGAGATCGAGCATGGGTTTATGACTGGTATCCAGATTTTTACAAATAGTTGGAAAAATACACGACGCCCGCTTGCATTTGCGACAGATTTCCTCGTGTATGCCTTTCATTTTGTACATGTTGGCAGACGGACCGCCCAAATCGGAAATATACCCTTTGAAATCGGGCATTCCGGTTACTTTCTCCACTTCCTTCAACACCGACTTTTCTGAGCGGCTGACAATAAACTTGCCCTGATGTGCCGAAATAGTGCAAAAGGTGCAACCGCCAAAACAACCGCGGTGGATGTTTATGGAATGGCGAATCATTTCGTAGGCAGGAATGGTTCCTTTACCGCTGTAGCGCGGATGTGGCAACCTGGTATAAGGCAGGTCGTAAACGCGGTCAATTTCCTGCTCGGTAAAAACCGGCCACGGAGGATTTACCACCACCTTCTTCTTTCCAACCCGTTGCACCAGCTTTTTTGCTTCCAGTTTATTCGACTCCTCTTCTATATGCATGAAATTGCGGGCATACTTTTTCTTGTCTTTCAGGCACTCTTCGTGCGATGAAAGTTCAAGTTCGTCCCACTCTTTCTTTGTGGCATAAGAACTACTTTCATCGATCAACAATACGGTTTGTGGAATTGTGGTAAGATTATGAACAGGCACGCCACGTTGAACCAATCGTGCAAACTCCGTTATCGATTTCTCACCCATTCCGTAGAACAGCAAATCGGCGCCAGAATCCACTAATATTGAAGGCATTAACCGGTCAGACCAGTAGTCGTAATGTGTCAATCGCCTCAGGGATGCTTCTATTCCGCCAATTACCAGCGGTACTTCAGGATAAAGTTTTCTTAGAATTCCGGAATATACAATGGTTGCGTAGTCGGGCCGTTTTCCGGTTTGTCCTCCGGGTGTGTACGCATCGTTGGAGCGTTTACGTTTGCCTGCGGTGTAATGATTCACCATGGAATCCATATTTCCGCCGGTAACGGCAAAAAACAGGCGTGGTGCACCAAGTTTCCTGAAATCCCGTAAATCGTCCTGCCAGTTAGGCTGCGGCACAATGGCCACCTTCAGTCCTTCAGCCTCCAGTATCCGGCCAATTACAGCAGCACCAAACGAAGGATGATCAATATAGGCATCGCCTGTAAACAGGATGACATCTGGCTGTTCCCAGCCCAGATTCTCCATCTCTTTTTTTGATGTGGGGAGCCAAAGGTTGCTATTTTCCGTACTTGTTTTCATCTTTTCACCTGCCAAGAATACTAAATAATTTCCTGTTTTGACAAAAAACACCTTATTTTGTTTCAAACTTTAAACGGTTTTCCACCAGAAAACTTTAATAAACCAATGGAAATACTTAACCTGAAAGACATCTTTAAAGCCCCGCCTGCTCTTACTTTTTTCGGCGGAGAGTATTTTGCCAAATTTCTTACCTACATACTCCGGTTTCATAAATTCAACAAAATATACGAAAAAATTGCCTCTAAAAAAGGCATCGATTTTATCAGTGAAATCATCAAAACACTGGAATTTAAAATCGAAGTGGATGAAAACGAACTGAAAAGGATTCCGGCAGACGGTCCGCTCATTGTGGTTGCCAACCATCCTTTTGGCGGATTCGACGGACTTCTGCTTATAAAATATCTTTCGCAAGTGAGGCCCGACATAAAAGTTATGGGCAACTTTTTGATGCAAAAAGTCGATCCGGTTTCCGACTATTTTATCAGCAACCAGAATTTTGACAATACGGGAACCATGGAAGCTATCAGGCAACTTCAAAACGGTGGAGTGTTGTGCCTTTTCCCGGCCGGAGAATTAAGCACTTACGATAATTTTGAGAATATCACCGATCAGGTGTGGCAGTTTCCAATGGTTAAATTTGTGAAAAAAGCTCGTGTGCCTGTGCTTCCGGTATTTTTTCAGGGAACCAACAGCAGGCTTTTCCACCTGATGGCAAAAATCCATCCGTCGCTCCGGCAAGTGAGATTGCCCTCCGAACTGCTGAGCAAAAAACATAAAACCATTAAAATACGTGTTGGCGCCCCCATAAAAGTGGAAGAACAGGATAAGATTTGTGATGTGTATCAGTTTGGACGGTTTATCAGGGCAAAGACTTACGGAATGGGCTCTCCCATAGAGGTTAAGCGTTTTTTCAACTACAACCTGAAACCGCAGCCGAAACCAGAAGCAATAATTGACCCGGTTCCCAAAGAGAAAATTCTGGAAGAAATTCGCCGGATAAAATCAGAATACACTCTTTTTAACCTGAAAAACTACACATCGTTTTGTGTTCCGTCCAAAAATATTCCAAACATTCTGAACGAAATCGGTCGTTTACGTGAAGTAACCTTCAGGGAAGTTGGCGAAGGAACGAACCAAAGTATCGACATTGATGAATTTGACCTCTATTACTACCAGATGTTTATCTGGGATGAACAGGAAGAACGAATTGTGGGTGCATACCGCATTGGAAAAGGCCAGGAGATTCTTGAGCAATACGGCAAACGTGGCTTTTACCTCCATTCGCTGTTCCGTATTTCCGACGAGTTTAAACCCATTTTAAAGGAAAGCCTGGAGCTTGGCAGATCGTTTGTCATTAAAGAATACCAGCGTAAACCCATGCCGTTGTTTTTGCTTTGGAAGGGTATTCTCTACTTCCTGCTGAAGAATCCGGAATACCGTTACCTGATCGGGCCGGTGAGCATAAGCAACAACTATTCGAAAATATCGAAAGACCTCATCATCCGGTTTATCATGCAAAACCACCTGAACTGGAAAATGGCGCAATTTGTAAAACCCCGAAACAGTTACAAATTTAAAAGCGACAATCCCGACCTGAATATCCTGATGGAGAATATGGAGCACGACATTAACCGGCTCGACAAAGCCATTGGCGACCTGGATGAACTCAATTCGGGCCTGCCGGTTTTGCTGAAAAAATACATTAAACTGAATGCAAAAATTATAGCTTTCAATGTTGATCCGAAGTTCAACAACTGCCTCGACGGGCTGATTGTTCTGGACGTAAACGATGTACCCAAAAGCACCATTGAATCATTGTCGAAGGAAGCCAACGACGGCTCTATTCTGGAACGCTTCTACACGCACCGCGAATAATGGGTTACTTCCAGAATTCAAACACCTGTTTTCCGGATTGGACACCCATTTTAATAGAAATGGTAGAGAATTTCGGTAATTTCCTGTTGAACCGCGTTTTTTTTCAACAAAATTGATTTTTTATTGCCATTTTTATCTTCAAGTACTATTTCGTACATTTTATTAATGCTGTTGATTGCTTTTTTTATTGATATTCCGGAATCAGATTCCGACAAAACCCGCTCAAGTTCCTTATACATTAGGTAGGAGACAAACGATATACAGATGTGTGCCTCAATTCTTTCCCTTAATCGGTGATAGATTGGTCTGATTTTTAAATCGGTTTTAGATATTCGGAAAGCCCTCTCGATTTTCCAGAGATTGTTGTAAACTTCAATTACTTCCTTACCGGTCAGGCTGGTGTTTGTCAGGTAGCCCTTCAAACCATCCCACTGCGAATCCAGCTCAAATTTACTGTAGTCGATTTCGATTTTAATTTCACCGTGCAGTTTCAGATATTTGTTGTATCCGCGATTGTTGATGCTGCTTTTGGTGAGTTTGCCTGATTTCAGGTTCTTTTCCAGCCGTTTCAGCCCTCTTTCCCTGTTTGAGGCATCTTTTGCAGCTCTTTTACCGGAATAACTCACATACAGTGTGGTTTGGTCTGGTTTGCTGATTGCCTTTATCTGGCTCTCTTCCCATTCTATGGACAGGATTTGTTCTTTAATAGAGTTTGATTCGTTTTTAATTCTCGCCCCAAGTATGTACTTATACCCTTTTCCTGTCAGTGCTTTTATGTTGTCTGAAGATAACAGCCCGGCATCTGCCACAACAGTGGGTTTTTGCAAATCGAACCGCGTTTCAAATTTCTCCAGCACAGGAATAAAAGTGTGGCCTTCATAAATTCCTCCTTCAAAAATATCATAGCCTATGGGGTATCCATCTTGCCCTACCAACAAGCCTAAATATATTTGTGGATGCTGGTGTTTGCCTTCTTTCGAAAAACCGGTTTCCCGAAGCTCGTCGGGTTGGCTGCTCTCAAAATAAATAGTGGTCATATCGTAAAATACAACTCCTATTGTACCGCCCAGCAGCCTTTTTGTATAATCAAAACTGATTTGCTCTACCTGCTGTTTATGCCTTGAATTCAACCTGTCCAGAAAGTAATATATCCGGTCTGCGGAGATATCTTCCCGGTTGTTGTCACGAAGGTATTCGCTTAGTTTTAGTTTACTCCCCGGATGAGTTATCCTTGATATACTTAAATCCCTGAACAATGGGTCTTTGACCTGGTTAAAACCGATATGGTCGAAAATCCTGCCAAAAACAAGCTCAGGTCCTGTCACACGAATATTATCGTTGGATAGTTCAGATAGTTTAGGTTCTTCAAAAGTATCGAACAAGGTGGCCCCATACAAACGCGGAAGTTCATAAAGAGCCTTTAGGTACAATGCCTCTATTTCCTCAGGAACCGATGATGAGCCAATGGTTTTTATCACCTTGTTGCTGCGGTTTATTTTCTTGATGATTTGAATACTGACGCTGCCGCTGGAGTTTTTCTTCTTTCGTACAAACATGCCCTAAAAATACATCGGGGCACCCACTTTTACAACATTTTAAAACGTAAAATTCTGATTACATGGCCAATATAAAATTTTGATTTTTTTCATCCGGAAAACAGGAGTCAGGTTCGATCCAGTGGATATGTAATCGATTCGCTGGAAGCAAGCCTCTGGT
>CAZCPH010000055.1:0-10229 GCA_964500105.1 uncultured Mariniphaga sp.
ACTGTTCAAAACTCCAAAATTGCCTGGGTCATTTCTCCTGGTTTTGATTTTTTTTTCAAACTGCCGATGTATAAAAATTATTTCTGAATTAACCCTATTTTGAGAAACTTCATAAGGCTTTCGTTAACAAAACGAACTGATTTCCACCAATCCGTCGAGCGTCAAAAGCGGTTCAACAATTTTTATGTGTTTGGTAAGCGGTGCAATAACCGAACTCAGTCCGCCGGTAGCCACAACAGTTAGCTGTTTGCCCAGTTCATCCTGCGTTCGTTCAATCATGGAATCGACCAGGCCGGCAAACCCGTAAACAATACCCGACTGGATGGCATGAACCGTATTTTCGCCCAAAACAGAAGGTGGCGGAGTTAAATGAATTTGCGGCAACTGTGCGGTTTTCCCGGCAAGTGCTGCAACGGCTGTCTGCAGTCCCGGCGCAATGGCAACACCTTTTATTTCGCTGTTTGCCCCAATGGTGGTAAACGTTAATGCTGTTCCAAAATCAATCACCATCGTCAGGTTGCCATATTTTTGAAATGCTGCGGTGGAATTGGCAACCAAATCGGCACCTATTTCGTAAGGATTCAGCACTTTTACCGGAAGTTTCGGATAAATTTCGGGATCTACCACCGTAATTTTTGTACCTTCAAAAACTCCGGGCAGCATTTCAGTAAAAGGCCTGACAAGCGAAGGAACAACGCTGCTCAGGATAATTTTCTCCACCTCGGCACGACAAATTTTTCCCGCCGAAAGCAATGCCCTGAAAATAACTTCGTACTCATCGGCCATCTTTTTCTTGTCGGTCTGAATACGCCAGCTATTCAGCCATTTCCCGTTGTCATTAATGCCAAAAACAATATTGGTGTTTCCAATGTCAATTGCAAGTAACATGCTTTTCTCTTTATCTGATTTCTCAAAACAAACTTAACTGATTATCCTTTTCCGGCGGCTTTTTGCGCGCCTTATTTTTTACCTGCTGAATGAGTTCTTTTTGTATTGCCTGGATAAAAGGACTTTTGGGCAGGTTAAATTTTCGTTTGTGCAGAAAGCGGCTTTTGGCGTGTGTCAGATAAAGCAGCGATTTTGCACGTGTCATTCCAACATAAAGCAGCCTTTTCTCTTCTTCAACATCCGCTTTGTGCCCGTAAAGGTTGTATGGCAACAGTCCATCTTCGCATCCCGGAATAAAAACACATTCGAACTCCAATCCTTTTGATGCGTGCAAGGTCATAACCGAAACCGACTCCAGTCTTTTGAATGTATCTGCACCCGAGCCGAGAACAAGAAATTCAGGCAAATCAACCAGGTTTTCAAACTCACCCGCCAACTCCAAAAACCGGTTCCATTCTGTTTCCGGAAATTTCTGAGTAGCCAAAAACTGTTTTTTTACCAAACGAACAAAACCTGCGGACTTCATTTCTTCCATTTTTTTGCAGGCATCTTCAAACTGGTTCACAGAAACCGTTGTTTTTCTCAAATTCAGCAGAAACGCTGCTTTTTCAAAGTCGTTTAATGAAAACGCTCTGAGCAAACCAATGAGGGTTGAAAACGGCTCGTCGTTGTAAAACGGCACGGTTCCAACTTCCTGGTAAGGAATATTGTGGTCGCGTAGTGCTTTGGTGATGTCAGCAAACTGACTGCGGGTTCGGCAAAGAATAGCGAAATCGGACAACCCCGAAACTAAATCACTTTTATCGCCCCGTGTTACGTTACTGTCGATGGAAAAAAAACTCACTCCTCCCACCAGTTCCATAATTTGCCGGGCAATGAATTCGGCTTCAGCCGCACCGGTTGGCTGTTCTGAAATAGAAATCTGAACACCTTCGGAAAGTCCTTCCAAAATGCCGGATTCTTCATTCAAAACATTGGCCGATGCCGAAAGAATGGTTTGTGTACACCTGTAGGAGCGGTTAAGACGGAAAACTTTTGCGCCCGGATAATCGTCAGTAAATTTCCTGATATAATTCGCGTTTGCACCCCTGAATCCGTAAATCGACTGGTTAGCGTCACCTACAACACATAAATTGGCATCTGAGCCAGGAGCCAGCAAGCGAAGCAATTGATACTGTGCTGCGTTAGTGTCCTGGTATTCATCCACAAAAATATACCTGAACTGTTTCTGATAAAAACTTCTTATCTCCTCTTTCAGGTTGAAAAGCTGCAGTGGCTTGGCGATTAAATCATCCAAATCGAAAGCATTGATTTTCTGCAATTCCTTATCGTATCGGCGCAGGGAGCCGGATTCAGGCTTTGAACTGTTTTTTATTTCCGAAAACTCATTGGCAAGTTTTTTCGATTCACTTTTTCCCAGTCCAAACAGCGATTTTATCAAATCCAGCTTTAGCGCCTCATCCACCAGAAAAAAATGTTCACTGCGGTTAAACTCATCAACGTATTTTTTCAAAACCGAAAGCCCGAAAGCATGAAACGTTGCTACCCTAATTTCACCGGCTTTCATTTTGTTTTTCAGCAACATTTCCAGTCGTTCACTTAGCTCGCCGGCAGCTTTATTGGTAAACGTAATGGCCAGAATTTCTTCTGGATTAGCAATATGATTGCCCACCAGCCACGCAATTTTACTGGTTAGCGTTTTGGTTTTTCCTGTTCCCGGACCGGCAAGAATCAGCGACGGTCCTGAGGTATGCTGAACTGCTGCGAATTGTGCGGGATTCAGATCATTGAAATTTGGCTTTCCGGAGGGCAGCGGCTGGTACGGTTCTGCTTTTTCCGCAGCCAGATTTTCGATCAGCTCTTTCTGATGTAATAGTTTTTGAATGCCTTTCATATCGAAATCGATAAGCTCTCTTTTTTCAGGTGGTGCTGGTTTTTCCAACTTAAAAAGAGCATTTGTGGTTTCAAAATTTTTTCCTTCCCCGGGTTTGAACACACTAATCACACCATACTCTCCGTCGTACCCTTCCTGAATGTAAACCTCACGGTTTCGCATACGACGGATTGCCTCAGCAAGAGTTGGGGTTGTTTTCGATTCGATCTGTTCCAGTGGTAACTCAAGCAAAATATCCAGTTCTTTGCCCAGTTTTTGCAACGTTTGCAGGTAATCGGCCTCCACTTTTTTCGAGTTAACGCCCACTCCGGCAATTTCTGCCAGCATTTCTTTCAGCGGAATAATTGACCGAAAAGGCAACCGGTTGGGACGCTCCTCAATATTTTCGCGGTCAGACAACTGAATAATTCGGTTCATAACGCCTACAGTTACCGGCCTTCCGCAAACCGGACAAACGGACTTGTTGCGCAGAGTTTCAGTCGGGTTCCAGCAGATGTTACATTTTCGGTGGCCGTCGTAATGGTATTTTCCTTCCTGCGGAAACATATCGATGGTTCCCAGGCATTTCACAGGATTTCCGGTTCGCAGAGCATCGGTCAATCCTTCATAACTGATTTCAGTGTTAAAGATGTTTGCATTTCGGCCCAACTTTTCGGGCGAATGCGCATCGGAATTGGAAACCAGCGTGACGTTATCGAGAAACGAACAGAGCCAGTTCATGGGCGGATCGGTGGAAAGACCGGTTTCAATGGTGTGAATGTGTGGCGACAAATCGGCAAAACACGATGTAAGCGAATCGAATCCCGATTTTGATCCCAGCATGGAAAACCAGGGCGTCCAGATGTGGGCAGGAATAAAGTAGTTATTTTCGTTGCATTCGAGCACGATCTCGAGCAGGTCGCGTGAATCGAGCCCAAGAATCGGGCGCCCGTCGGAAGTCAGATTTCCACCGAGATTCAATAGCCGCTGGTTAATTTTTTCCGCTTCCTCAAAACCCGAAACCAAAACCACGTTGTGCACTTTTCGCACTTGTCCGTCCCTTTTGTAAATATTGCTTATTTCGGCGGTTAGTAAAAACCGGGTTTCGTTATTCGTAAACGGCGAATTCAGCCGGTATTCTTTTTTCAACCTCAAAAAACCATTGCCGTCGGGTTCCGTTTTTTCTTTCAGCTCGGCCAGCCATCCCGGATGCGTAAAATCGCCCGTTCCCAAAACTTTAATTCCTTTTAGCCCGGCATAATAATCAAGGTATTCGGGAGTTAAATTTTTACTTGTAGCCCGCGAAAAATGGGAGTGAATATGAATATCAGCAATGTATTTCATTCTACTCATTTGTGCCTAAAAAGATAGTGGAATTCAACTGAACGGGAGAATAAAAACAGCTTTTTTTATTTTGCTTTTCACAGAGGAGTTGTTAAAGTGTTAAAACAGAAAGTGCAGAACATGATTTTTTCAGCGATTACAGAAATACAAAATTTGTTACCTTGCGGGCGTTAAAAAAAACGTAAATCATACAAATTATGGCAAGTAAAAGAGACTTAAAAAAAGATATTGACATGCTGATGTCGATGGTACTGAATGACTGCTTTTATGTATTGGAATACAACAATAAAGTAGATGCACAGGCTGTAATGAAAATTGCGGGAGATATTATTGCGAAGCACCGGGATTTTCGGGTAAGGGTAAATCACCCCAACGGGAAGGACAATCCGAAACTGGTAAAAGAATATTACAACGACCTGGCTGCCGAAGTGCTGACCACTGCCGACAATGCATTTGAAGCGCTTTCGGCAGAGGTAAAAAAAGTTGCCTGATTTATTTCCTCACCAGCTCGAATAGTTTACGGGCAATTGTTTTCCCTTTGTAAAACGTAAAAAGCTCCCAGTTGCCCAGTTTATCGTCAAGCGGCTCCCAAACACAGTCGCCAAGGTAAAACAGAAAATCGTTGGTTCGAATAAACTGTTCCCCTTCAAACGGAGGTGAAATTTTCCCATCGTCATTTTTAAACGGCGGATGTTCAATCCTGAACGAAACGGTTTCGCCTTTTCCACCGGTAATGTGCAAAACATAACCAAACTCAGTTCCAATTTCAGCTTCTATACGGGTAGAAATATTCAAAATTCGCGGAATAGCTATACTTTCACGATCCCATTCAGAATATTCTCCGTAGCTAATCATTTTAAAAACCGGTTTACGTTTTGCCATCTTTAAAAATTTTTTAATACCTGGTTCATTTCGATTATTTTTCACTATCTCCCGAAATTCAGTTTTTAACCCAAACCGAACCTCAACCCCAAAGGTATTTTATTTCCGACGAAACCTGGCAGGAAAACAGCCTGCCATCTCATCATCACACACGCGGCCCGCCTGCAGTTTAAAACCATCTTTTTGAGTGTATTCAGGCGACTTTCAGTGGCGGAGTCTAATCTCAACCGAAGAAAGAATCACCATTAATTGGGATTTCACAGGAATTATTTCCCAGCTATTTTTGCCGCTGATTCAGTATTTCAATTAACCAAAATGAAGGCGGAACGAAACCGCCAGCCGCTAATATATCATTTATGAGATTCTTAAAAGTGTCCGGTTTTCTTTTATATTTAACCTTTCAGTCAATGTTTCTGTTTTCCAGCGAACCGGAAAAACGGCCGGGAACTGATGCCATGCTTTTTGGAGATGTTAAATCGAAAGGAGAACATGTTCCGTTTGCCACAGTAGTTATACAAGGAACGACCATTGGGACGGCAGCTGATGCCACGGGGCATTTTAAACTCTCCGATCTTCCCACCGGAGCTCAAACTGTAGTGATTTCTGCCGTGGGTTACAGACCCTTTTCACAAAAAGTGGAACTGAAAGCAAACAGCAGTGTAACAATTTTAGCCGAACTGGAAACCGATAACATTGGTATAGAGCAGGTTATTGTTTCTGCCGACCGGAACGCCAAAAGCCGCAAAAAAACCCCCACCATCGTAAACAGCATCAATCCGAAGCTTTTTCAACGAACACAAAGCGTTACACTTAGCGACGGACTGAACTTTTCCCCGGGGTTGCGGATGGAAAACAACTGCCAGAACTGTGGGTTTTCGCAGCTAAGAATGAACGGAATGGAAGGCCCATACACCCAAATTCTGATCAATTCACGACCCGTTTTCAGCGGACTGGCCGGCGTTTACGGCCTCGAACTGATTCCGGCAAACATGATTGAACGCGTGGAGGTTATACGTGGCGGAGGTTCGGCAATGTATGGCAGCAATGCCATTGCCGGCACAGTAAACCTGATTACCAAAGATCCCGTTGCCAATGCATTTTCCGTCTCGGGCAATTACGGGTCGGTAGGTCAGGCCAATGACCACAATCCCACCGGCGATTTTAACCTGAACATGAATGGCTCTTTTGTCACCGATGATTACCGAACCGGGTTATCCATTTTCGGATTTTACAGAAACCGAAATGCGTTTGATGCCAACGGCGACGGGTTTTCAGAACTGGCTTCCATTGACAACAGTACGCTGGGTGCACGTTTTTTCCAACGTGTAGCCAACCGGGGAAAACTTACGTTCGACTATTTTAACATTAACGAATTCCGGAGAGGCGGAAACAAATTTGAACTGCCGCTTCACGAAGCCGATATTGCAGAAAGTGTGGATCACGCCATCCACTCAGGTGCAGCTACTTTAGATCTGCTTCTGCGAGATTCCGATAAATTCTCCGCATTTTTTTCGGCACAGCAGGTTAACCGCGATTCGTACTACGGAGCAAACCAGGACCTGTCGGCCTACGGAGCAACAACCGATTTTACCTTTACATCCGGAATTCAGTATTTAAGGCAATTCGACTACCTCTTTTTTGCACCGGCAGCAATTACAACCGGACTGGAACTTAACGGAAGTCAGCTGAAGGATGAAAAACTGGGATATTACGACATTGCAGAAGATGTTCATCGCGGAAATACGAAAGTTGCAGACCAGCAGCTTTCTACAAAAGCTGCGTTTTTGCAGTCGGAATGGAATGACGAAAATTGGGTTTTAACCACAGGAATCCGGTACGACAATTACCAGGTCACCGACAAAAACGGAGAAAACAAAAAAGTTTCAGGCAATGTATTCAGTCCGCGATTGAGTTTCCTTTACAACTTTAACCGCAATCTGCAGGCACGTTTTGGCTTTGCCAAAGGTTTCAGGGCGCCGCAGATTTTCGACGAGGATTTGCATATTGAAACCTCGGGATCGCGGCAGGTTTTGCACCGAAATGATCCGGATTTGAAACAGGAAACCTCCAACAGCTTGTCAGCTTCATTAAACTACACTTACGAAACCGGAAAATGGCAGTACCAGTTTCTGGCAGAAGGATTTTACACCAGTCTGAACAACCCGTTTGCCAACGAATATGGAACGCCCGATGAAAACGGCACGGTAATTTACACCCGTACGAATGCTGAAAAAGGCGCAAAAGTGCAGGGATTGAACCTGGAATTTAATGCATCCCCTTCGAACAGATGGCAGTTGCAATCGGGATTTACCATTCAGAAAAGCGAATTTGAAGAGCCACAGGAATTTAATGAAACCCGGTTTTTCCGCTCGCCCAACAGCTACGGTTATGCCAGCCTGAACTTTCAGCCATCGCCCAGATTAAGCTTTTCTGCAACAGGAAATTACACCGGGAAAATGCTCGTTCCCTATTTCGGACCACAGCTTGCAAACCCGGAAAACGGGGAACTGCGCACATCGCAGTCGTTTTTTGACGCCGGGTTAAAAGTGGCTTATTCTTTTAGAATTACTGATGCTGTTTCAATGGAATGGAATGCGGGAGTGAAAAATATTCTCAACTCATATCAAAATGATTTTGATTCGGGCATCAACCGCGACCCGGCCTACATTTACGGACCAACATCGCCCCGTACGATATATATTGGAATCCGGTTTGGCAGCTTACTTTAGTCGCAAAACCAAATTTAAAAACAACTGCTTAGCGAACGGTTAGTCATTTTTATTTGCAGCCCACAAAAGATTATTAATTTTGTGTCGTTCTATGTTTCAGTTAAAAGAAATAAAATGAGTGAATTGGATGACTTAAAAAAAATGAAAGCCAAAGAGCGCAGAAACAACATAATTGTAATTGTTCTTGCAGTTATTCTTGTTGCTGTTGGCGTATTATATTTCCTGCAGAACCGTGAACATCAGGGGATTGTCAGCGAATTAAATGCAGAAAAAGATTCTCTTCGGTTGGAACTGAGCAGCCTGGTTGTAAGTTACGATTCGCTGCAAACTGAAAACGATACCATTAACGAACAGTTGTTTGTTGCCCAGACCAAAGTAAAAGATCTGCTAATTGAAATTGAACAAACCAAAAGAGTTAGTGTCGAGAAAATTAATTCTTACCAGAAACAGGTAACCACTCTACGCAGTATTATGCGCGACTTTGTGGTACAAATCGATTCGCTAAACCGCCGTAACCAGGAACTTCTGGCAGAAAATCTGGAGGTAAAGGAACAATTTAAACGATCTGAAACCGAAAAACAACAGCTGAGCGAAGAAAAGAATCGGCTTGAACAGAACCTGCAAAGGGCAGCAGTTTTGCAGGTACGCGAAATAATGGCTGAAGCGCTCAACTCCAGGAATAAAGAAACCCGTTTTGCCAATCGCGCCGAACGCATCAGAATCTATTTTATAATAAATGAAAACATTACCGCCCGCCGCGGCACCAAAAATATATATGTGCGAATTATGCGGCCGGATCAATTGCTCATGTTGAAGTCTGCCAACGATCTGTTTCAGTTTGAAGATTTAAAAATACAATATTCAGCCATGCGTGAAGTGGTTTACGAAGGCCACGATCTGCCGGTTGCCATTTTCTGGGACAACACCAACGAACCCGAACTGATGGCCGGAACTTACACCATAGACCTTTTTGCCGACGGGCACAATATTGGAACTACCACGCTTGAGTTGAGGTAAAAGACCATACCACACAAAAAAGCCTGTCAACAGAATTGACAGGCTTTTTTGTTAGTAATTGTATGTTAATGTCGTTTAGTTCGTCAACCCAGACTTCGGCTACGCTCAGTCTGACAGTCACCCTGAGCGTATTCGAAGGGTGTTCCCAATACTACAACTTATATTCTCGACATTGAAGAACATATGCCTTTATGCGTGCATAAAAACAGGTTCGGTAACTTGCGAAAGCTCTGCAAGTTTTTGCGTTTCGGCAGCAGTAATTTCACCAAAATCATCCATAAACTCCAGTGCTTTCAGAAAAAGGGTATTTTTCCCCGGAGGAACTGCCGCAGTAATATTTTTGGTAAGCGTATATTTTAACGCCATCTTCATAATTTCCTCATCCAAAATGGGCTTGTACCATACGTTCTTGTAGAATTTCTGTTCGCCATCTTTCAGGCGCGTCAGTGCCATTGCCTTGAGTGCCAAAATCCCCATACCCCGTTTTTCTGCTTCGGCATATACCTGCGGTCCGAAATTACCGGCATTCCAGCAGGCAAAATTTATGGGAAACAAAATGGAGTCGAAATCAAAGTTGTTCATGGCCAGCATGGCAGCGTCAACCGAGTGGGCTGAGAATCCCAGATGCTTCACTTTTCCTTCCTTTTTTGCTTTTACGAAAACTTCCATCGCGCCACCGGGAGCAAACACCTTCTCAACATCTTCCACCGAACTCAGTGCATGCAACTGATACAAATCGAAATGGTCGGTTTGCATGAGCCGAAGCGAGTTTTCCAGCTCCTTTTGCGCACCTTCGGCATCGCGCTGACCGGTTTTGCAAGCCAGGAAACAGTTGTTCCGGTAAGGCTTTAATGCAGGCCCAAGGCGTTCTTCGGCATTCCCGTACGAAGGAGCCACATCGTAGTAATTTACGCCCAGCTCGTAAGCTTTGGCTACCAACTCGTTGGCAAAATCCTGCGGATTATCGTTCAGCATAATTCCACCAAAACCAATAATGGAAAGTTTTTCTCCTGTTTTACCCAATACCCGTTTTGGTATGGCGTAGTTGGGCGAAAAATTGTTTCCAAAACTGCGGATTGCCGGAATAGTTAACGCCAGTGTACCCAATGCACTGTTTCTGATAAATTTTCTTCGTTTCATTTTGATTTATTTTTTTGGTCTGACTTTCGTTTAAATGCCTCTAAATATAGAAATTTTCGAATTAAATTTCACGATTTTTTAAAACGATTTCAGTTAAACCAGTTCATGTTAGTGGTTTACGAAAACCGGCATGAATAGTTCACAATGAACAAAAAACTGAAAAATCAATTTCATAAACCGGAAGACAACCTTCTTTGCAAAACCGAATCGGTTTCAAAATCCATTACGTGTTTCACAACGCCCGAATAGTCCTGAATTCCCTGTTCTATTTTGTTGGTTTTCAGGTAAGCGTCATTCACTTTTGAAGCTGCGCGGTCGATTTTCTCGCTGCGCAAAGCCAACCAATGTTCTCTTAT
>CAZCPH010000055.1:10239-12314 GCA_964500105.1 uncultured Mariniphaga sp.
TGAGGGAGGTTTTCCAACCGACTTCCCTGAAACATAAAATACCTGAAAATGGTCAGATTTGCCGAGTACTGAAGATGTTTCGAATCGCTTTTTGAACAAACCAGCCAGGCATAAAAATTGGCTTCAGCCTCACTGGTTATCCCAAACTGATGCGCTTTTTCGTGAGCCAGCACAAAGGGATACTCTTCTGGCAGAATGCGCCGGTTTATATGCACTTCATTAAAAAACGGTCCAAAATATCCCGAAATTCCCGCCTGTGCAAAAAACCGGCTTAGGGTAATTTCTTTGGCCCGCCTTTTACCCGATGGATACTGAAGTTTTAACACCGTGGCCCATTTTCTATATGAATCCTCAACCAGTGAATCGATTTCAGCTTTGGTGATATGCTCAAAATCGGTTTTGGATAAATTTGTCTGTTCTGCCAAATTATCAAATACAGCAATAAAATCCTCTGTGTCGGGACTCTTTTCTGAAATCCCAAGGCGCCGGTTCAAATCGCTCCGGTAATAATTGAAACCCCACAAAAAGTAAAATAAAAAATAAATCAGTGCTATCAGATTCAGTAAGAATTTCCCGGCAAACTTCCATTCAACTCGTTTAAAAAATACCAGAAAAAGCAACAAAACCGGAATTAAAACCAAAATGCCATAAAAAAGGTCATCCAGCGAAAACGAAAACAAGCCGCTCACCGCCGAAAGAACGGTTGCAATAAGCGGGTAAACTGTTTGCGCATAATATTTCTCGACAACTTCAGGGTAACGTGCTGCCAGTTCGGTAAGAAAAAAGGTAACCAGCCCAAAAGCCGGAAGGATCAGCCAAAAAAAGCCTTTTGTTTTCAGATTATTTTTTCTCTTGCGCAAAGCAGTCTGCATACTTTTTGTATAATTGCAGCGTAATAATAGAAATTTCTATGGTAAAATCCATTCTTTTCCTGATTATCCCACTGTTTCTCTCCACCACCGGTTTTGCGCAAAATGAAGAAGTGTTGGCAAAACAAATTCATGCAAAAGCACTTACCGTTGATACACATGTTGATACCCCTATGCTGTTGTTACGCGAAGGTTTCGACGCAGGAAAACGAAACGAAGCACCCCAAAGCCGGGTTGATTTTGTGCGGATGCAGGAAGGCGGACTGGATGCCATCTTTTTTGCAGCATTTACCGGACAGCGGGAACGAACTGCTGAAAACACGGAAGAAGCATACCACAGAGCTCACCAGATGGTTGATTCAACCATGGCAGTATGCCAAAAATACAGCCACCTGGCCGAAATTGCAACTCATTCAGATGATGCTGAACGGTTAAAAAAACAGGAAAAACGCGCCATCTATATCGGATTGGAAAACGGGTTTCCGCTGGGAACTGAAATTACACGCGTAAAAGAATTTTACGACAAGGGGGTGCGGTACATAACGCTCAGCCATTCGAGAAACAACGACATCTGCGATTCTTCAACCGATGCAGCCGGACCGGAACATAACGGACTAAGCAAATTTGGAGAAAAAGTGGTTGCCGAAATGAACCGTTTGGGAATTATGGTGGACGTTTCACATATTTCCGATAAAGCGTTTTACGATGTTATCAACTTCAGTAAAGCGCCGGTAATTGCATCCCATTCCAGTGTACGCGCCATTGCCCGTCATCCAAGAAACATGACGGACGATATGATTAAAGCACTGGCCAAAAACGGCGGCGTTATTCAAATCTGCCTGCTCGACGATTATGTAAAAGACCCCGACACCACAACGGTTCGGTATCAGAAAATGCAGGAGTTACGAAAAATTTATGATGCTGAATTCGAATCGATGACCGAGGAGGAAAAGACAGCGTTCAGGCAAACGTGGCGCGAAACGCAGGAAAAATACCCGAAGGACCTGCCCACTGTTGCCGATTTGGTGGACCACATCGACCAAGTAAAAAACCTGGTGGGCATTGATTATGTGGGCATTGGCAGCGACTTTGACGGCGGCGGCGGCCTGGCCGATTGTGAAGATGTGAGCCAGTTTCCCAACATCACCCGCGAAATGGTAAAACGAGGATATACCGAAGAGGAAATTTTAAAAGTGTGGGGTGGTA
>CAZCPH010000056.1:0-11938 GCA_964500105.1 uncultured Mariniphaga sp.
CTTAGACCACCGGTATCGAAAACCACGCCTTTCCCTACCAGTACAACGGGTTTTTCATTTATGGCATTTTCGGGTTTCCATTCCAAAATATTAAAAGTTGGCGGATCGATACTGCCTTTGTTCACTGCCAGCAAACCGCCCATCCGCAAAGCTTCAATCTTTTTCTTGTTGAAAACCTCAACAGTAAATCCGGCTTCGGCGCCCATTTTTTCCATCTCTTCCGAAAACTTTGTGGCAGTGAGGTAAGAAAGCGGCTCATTCACCAGATTCCGGGTATAAAAAACGGCTTCCGCCAGATTTTTCAACTCGTCAAGTTGATTTTCATTTACCTGGTCGTCGAGAATAAAAATTTCCGAAGGAACAAAATCATCTTTTTCCTTTTTGTATTTCGAAAACGAGTAAGCCGAAAGCAACAAACCTTCCAAAAAGGCCAGTGTTAATTCGCCACCGGAAAAGCCAACGATTTGCAACGTATCAACTTTTTCATTTTTCAGCACATCGAAATATTTTGAACCGGCCTGTCGGGATTTTTCTGCCTGAACCGAAAATTCCTTTTCCTCTTTGGTCTGGTGAAAAAAGTAAACCAGAGGCTGTTTAAAGATAGTCCACTCCGTTTCTTTCGAAAGCTTCTCCTTCAGGTAATTTCCCTCAATCTCCGGAAATCCGGAGAGAAATTCAAAGTTTTGAAACAGAACTGCCGTTGAGATATTTGATTTCTTCGCTGTTATTTTCTTAATTTTTGGTTGCATATCTTTTAATTTTTGCCAAAAATACGATAAAACTTATTTTTTCTGATTCATTTGTTTTAATTGCGATAAATCAACGAAAAAAACCATGTTATAGTTTTTCAGGACAAAGGTTTATCCTATTTTTGTGCGTTCAAAAATTTTCAGGTACAAAAGCAGCATGTTTACAATTGGTTTATTTTCTACGCACATCCCCTATATTGCTTTTGTATTTTTCTATGCCTTTTTTTTCCTGTTCGGATACCAGCGGGCAGGTGAGCCAAAAATGGAAAGCAAGACACATGCTTTGCTTTACCAAAATTCTCTTATTCCTGAAAAACACATTGATACACACAATGAAAATTTTTATTTCCCCGACCTGTACACATCTTCAACGTATCAAAAAACGGAAGGGTTCCGGGTTCACCGGAAAACGGATTTTCAGATTTTCCCGAACCAACAGGCAAAGTCAGATTACTTCGGTTTTTCCAATTTTTCGAGACCTCCGCCTGCAGCCTGATTTTTTCGGCGAATAAATTATTTCAACAATTTCAGGGATAAAATTCCTGAAGAAATCCATTTTTGTTAAAAACACCATGAAAAAATCAGTTTGCTCTCTGTTTATATTAATTGCTTTGCACTTTACAGCTGTTTCGCAAAAAACAGAACAAGACAGTATTAAAAATTACAGGCTCGACGAAATCATCATTCAATCGCCAAAGTATAACCGGAATATTTTTGAAATTCCGGTAGCGGCATCGATGGTGCCCGAACGCCTGATTGAAATCAACCGGGTGGAAAACCTGACAGATGTTTCAACATTAATTCCGAACTTCTTTATGCCCGATTACGGATCAAAACTTACGTCGCCAGTTTATATCCGCGGGGTGGGAAACCGTATCAACACGCCTTCGGTTGGATTGTATGTGGATGATGTTCCGTATTTTGAAAAATCCGCCTTCAATTTCGATTTTTACGATGTGGAACGCATTGAAGTGCTGCGCGGCCCGCAGGGAACACTTTACGGGCGAAATGCCATGGGCGGTTTAATCAATGTAATTACCAACAAACCGCACAAAGAGCGGGAAACTTCGGTTTCGGCAGATTACGGCAGTTACAACCAAATTCGTACAAATATAACTCATAACCAGCCAATTGGGAAATCGCTGGCTATAAAGGGCAGTCTGAACCAGCGGCACAATGACGGATTTTATGAAAATGCCTTCGCCCAATCGCAGGTTGATAAACTTAACAGCTATTCAGGCAGGCTGAAAGCTTTGTTTACGCCCTCGGAAAAATTTAACGCACTGGCCAATGTACAGTACGAAGACAGTCGCCAGGGAGGATACCCGTATGCCGTTTTCAACAAGGAACAGATGGAAGCCCGGCCAATAAATTACAACGAAGAAAGCATTTACAACCGCAAACTTTTCTCATCAGGATTAAATCTGAATTATTCAACTCCGGAATTCTCTGTCAGGTCGGTTAGCAGTTACCAGTTTTTGGACGATTTGCAGGAAATTGATCAGGATTTCACTCCCATGACACTTGCTTTTGCCACGCAAGACCAAAAGCTGAACATTCTGGCCCAGGAAATCAACATTGAATCGTCCAACAACGAAACCTACAACTGGTTGTTTGGGGTTTTCGGATTTAAACAGCTGCTCGGCAAAACCGTGATGGTGGAATTTGGTGATGACGGGCGAGCCATGTTCAACATGCCGTTTTCGGAATATTACACCCTTACCACGCAAGACCTTGCCAATTCAGGAATTGCTTTTTTCCATCAGTCAACCTTCGATTTGGGCAATTTTACCTTTTCGGCAGGAATTCGCGCCGATTATGAAAAAGCAACGCTCGGATATGCAGAAGACCGCTTCATAAACGGCAACCCAAACCGGGCTGTGGAATTTGAAAGCGATATGGATTTTTTCGAAATTCTACCGAAAATTGCCGTAAAATACAGCATCAACCCCTACTTTGTGCCCTATGCAACCGTTGCCAAAGGATACAATCCCGGTGGTTTTAACTCCCGCATTGAACGCGAAGAAGACGAAACGTTTAAACCTGAACACTCGTGGAATTACGAGGCAGGCATAAAAGCCAAATGGCTGCAACAGCGTATTTATGCCAACCTGGCTTTTTTCTATATCGACTGGACCAACCAGCAGGTTTATCAGCCTGTACCAAGCGGCACCGGCTCCATGCTTACCAACGCAGGACGATCGGAAAGCAAGGGAGTGGAACTGGAATTGAAAGCATTGCCTGCCAGAAACCTGGAAACATGGCTGAACTTCGGTTTCAACGAAGCGAAATTTGTGGAATACGTAAAAGATGATAACGAAGATTTCAGCGGAAATTATCTGCCCTACGTACCACAATATTCTTTTAACCTCGGCGGAAATTACATGGTAGATGTGCAGGCTGAATGGCTCGACCGTATCCGGTTCAACCTTTCTTACAACGGGTTTGGCAAACACTACTGGCACGAGTCGAACGATGCCTGGCAGGATTTTTACGGATTGCTGAACCACCGCATCAGTTTCGATAAAAACAACGTTACTTTTTCGTTCTGGGGTAAAAATATTTTAAACACAGAATACAATTCCTTCTATTTCCTGGCGTTGGGAAATTCGTATGCACAAATTGGCAAACCGGCTACCGTAGGTGTTAACCTCAAAGTTGTATTTTAGCCCAAAAGATGAAAAAACAGGAAGCAAACAAATATTTCACCCTGCTCAGCCTTTATCTGGCGCAATCCATTCCCATGAGCTTCTTTTCCACGGTGGTGCCTGTCATCATGCGTATGGAAAACTACTCGCTGGAATCCATTGGGTACCTGCAGCTGATGAAACTGCCATGGATTATCAAATTTTTGTGGGCGCCCATGGTTGACCGCAGTTGTAACTGCACCCGGCACTATCGCCGCTGGATACTGGCATCGGAAATATTTTATGCAATAGTTATTTTTTCCATCGGATTTTTAAACCTCGAAACCAACTTTTCTACCATTATAATATTAATGGTAATCGCATTCACTGCATCGGCAACGCACGACATTGCCACCGATGCTTTTGCTATTCTTATTCTGAAAGAACGGGAACGCAGCCTCGGAAACAGCATGCAGTCGGCGGGCAATTTTATCGGAACCCTTATGGGAAGTGGCGTTCTGCTGATCATCTACCATTACTGGGGCTGGCAATACCTGCTTTTTTCGCTGGCGGCATTTGTACTAATTGCCATTTTCCCGGTTACATTATATCCTGCACACGAACAAAAACAGCTGGATAAATCCCGCAAAAACATATCTCCGCTGGAGTTTATTTATTTTTTCAGACAAAAGAAAATTGGCGGCCATTTACTGCTTTTGTTTCTGTTCTATTCCGGCCTGATTGGAATATTAACCATGGTGAAACCCTACCTGGTTGATTTGGGTTACGATGTAAAACAAATCGGATTCATTTCCGGAATTTTTGGAACGGCCTGCGGGGCATTAATGACTGTTCCTGCCGGAATATTTATCAGAAAGGCAGGACTAAACAAGGCGGTTTGGGTGTTTCCTGCCATAAATATTACAGTAGCTATTTTCTTTTTCGGACTCACTTTTACCGGCCATCCGTTATACCTTATATATATAGGTGTAGGATTATTGTGGACCGCTTACGCCATGTCGTCGGTTTTTGTGTACACGCTGGCCATGAAAATTGTGCGGAAGGGACGCGAAGGAACCGACTTCACCATTCAGATTGTAATTACGCACCTGAGCAGCCTGATTATTGCCGTTTTAAGCGGAAAAATTGCAGATGCCATCACGTATCGAGGTCTTTTCGGTATTGAAATTGGTATCGGATTGCTTATCTTTATCCTCATTCCATTTCTTTTTAGAAAACATTTTTACAGTAATTATGAAAATTCCTGAAAATCTTATTCAAAAATACAACATCCCGGTTCCAAGGTACACCAGTTACCCGCCGGCCAATTATTTCCACACCAATTTTGGTCCTGAGCAATATTTAAAAGCCATCGAGGAATCGAACCACGAATGGCCTGAAAACATTTCGTTGTACATTCATATTCCTTTTTGCTCCAAACTCTGTCACTTTTGCGGGTGCAACACGCAATATACCCGCGACAGGGAAAAAATGGGCAGGTATGTGGAAACGGTGAAGAAAGAGATTCGAATGGTGAAAAAGCTGCTCGACCCTTCGCGCAAAGTTTCGCAGGTGCACTGGGGCGGAGGCACACCCAATTCGCTGCCCATTGAAATGATTCGCGGTATTATGGACCTGATCCACGAAAATTTTCAATTCATCGAGAAACCCGAACTTGCCATTGAATGCCATCCGGCCATGCTGGATGAACATTACACTGCCCAACTGGTTTTGGCTGGATTTAACCGGTTCAGCCTGGGCATACAGGATTTCAGGCAGGAAGTGCTTGACAATGTGAACCGCGATGCCCCCAATGTACCTGTTAAAGAAATTGTGGGGTGGATAAAAAGCTTTGAAAACACCGGTGTAAACCTCGATTTCATTTACGGCCTTCCGTTTCAGAATGAAAAAACATTTTCGGAAACCATCGAAAAAGCGGTGGATATTTCACCCGACCGGCTGGTTACTTTTTCCTATGCCCATGTTCCGTGGGTGAAAAAAGCACAAAAAATTCTGGAAAAACGTAAACTCCCGGAAGCAAATGAAAAACTTTCGATGTTTGAAGCTGGTTATAAAATTTTAACCGAAAACGGTTACACTCCCATTGGGCTGGACCATTACGCCAAAGAAACCGACGATTTGAGCATCGCGCTGAAAAACCGAAAGCTTCACCGCAATTTTCAGGGATACTGTACCCGCGAAACCACCGGACAAGTTTATGCTTTTGGTGCCACCGGAATCAGTCAGCTCGAAAATGCTTATGCCCAAAACGAAAAAAATCCGGAGAAATATGTTGAATTAATCAACAACGGACAGTTCACCATCGAAAAAGGATACCACTTAAACAAGCAGGAAAAGATAATCCGACACGTAATTAACGAGATTATGTGCAACGAATACGTTTCTTTTGCTGAAACTGCTGAAAAATTCAACACTTCGAAAAAAGAGATAAAAAACGTGCTGCAATTCAACCAAAAGTTGTTTGACGAGTTTGTGGCGGATGAAATTCTGAAAATTGACAGTGAAGAAAACTTCCAGATTACGGAAACCGGAAGGTTTTTTATCCGTAACATTGCTGCACAATTCGACCCCAACCTGCAAAACGGAACAAAAAGGTTCTCCAAAGCGTTGTAAGCTTTTCAATATGAAAAATGAAAAAAACATAAATGTGGCTGTTGTTGGCGCCGGTTTAACGGGGCTTACCACCGCATTTTACCTGAAAAAGGCCGGAATTTCGTTCACGGTTTTCGAAAAAGCCGACCGCCCGGGTGGGGTTATTCAAACCCATCACGAAAACGGATTTACCTTTGAGGGAGGTCCAAATTCGGGAATCCTTTCGAAACCCGAAGTAACGGAATTGCTGGAAGAACTCAAAGACCACTGCACCCTTGAAGTTGCCGACGACACCGCGAAAGCACGCTGGATATGGAAAAAAAACCGTTGGGTGCCGCTTCCTTCGGGCCTGATTTCGGGAGTTACAACACCGCTCTTTTCCTTTTCCGACAAGCTGCGTATTCTGGGCGAACCTTTTCGTAAAAAAGGGGATAACCCCAACGAAACCCTTGCTCAGCTGGTTTTGCGCCGGATGGGAAAAAGCTTTCTCGATTACGCCATCGACCCGTTTATCCTCGGCATTTACTCGGGCGACCCCGGCCGGCTGGTAACGCAATATGCCTTTCCGAAGCTTTACAGGCTCGAACAGGATTATGGCAGTTTTATTGGCGGTTCTGTGAAAAAGGCCCGTGAGCCCAAAACCGATCGCGACAAAAAAGCTACAAAAGAAATTTTTTCGGTTGAAGGCGGACTGAGCAACATGATCGATGCGCTGGTAAAAAAAATCGGTGAGGAAAACTTCCGATACAACTGCAGCGGACTTTCATTCACTGAAAAAGAAAACAAATTTACCCCGAACTTGTCCAACGATGAATTTTCCCACGTGATTTCAACCACAGGTAGCTATGTTCTCGAAGAACTATTCCCGTTTGTTAGCAGAGAAAAGCTGCAGTCCATAATCAAAATGGAATACTCAAAAGTAGTTCAGGTTTCAGTTGGGTTCAACAAGTGGGAAGGAATTCCGCTGAACGCTTTTGGTGGTCTGGTGCCGTTTATTGAACAACGGAATATTCTGGGAGCCTTGTTCCTCTCCTCTTTTTTCAAAAACAAGGCACCAAAAGGCGGTGCTTTGCTCTCTGTTTTTATGGGCGGAGTGCGTAAACCTGAATTTGCCGGGTTTTCAGATGAAAAAATAATTCAGATTGCTGAACAGGAGCTGACAGAGATGTTCAGGCTAAAAACCTTCAAACCCGATTTGCTTAAAGTATTTCGCTACAACCACGCCATTCCGCAATACAGCTTCGAATCGGAGGAAAAAATGAAAGCGATTGATTCAATTGAAAAAGAACACCCCGGACTGTTACTTGCCGGAAACATTCGCAACGGAATTGGTATTGCCGACAGGATTTATCAGGGGAAAACCATAGCAACTGAAATTGCAAATTTAAAGCGATGAAAAACGAAAAAACAGCTGTTGTTCTGATGAATGTGGGCAGCCCGGACGAGCCGAAAATTGGCCCGGTTTGGCGCTATCTCACTGAATTTTTAAACGATAAACGTGTGATTGACCTTCCATGGCTGCTCCGAAAATTCCTGGTCAACTTCATCATCATTCCGTTTAGGGTAAAAAATTCCACCAAACTTTACAAGTTGCTCTGGACCGAAAAAGGCTCTCCGCTCATTTATCACTCGTACGAGATGAAACAAAAACTTCAGGCAAAACTGGGTGACAGCTTTGAAGTTTATGTGGCCATGCGCTACCAAAAACCCGATTACAAAAGGGTTATTCGCCAGATTAAAGTGCAGGGTTTTAAAAAACTGGTCCTTTTCCCGCTTTATCCGCACCACGCCATGTCAACCACTGAAACAACCGTGGTTGCTGTGGAGCAGGAGTTAAAAAAGCAAAAGGTTGACATTGAACTGAAAGTGGTTGACCAGTTTTACGATCATCCGGGATTTTTGAATGCATTTGCAGCAAAGGGCCGAAAATACAAACCCGAGAGTTACGACCACATTGTTTTTTCGTACCACGGACTTCCCAACCGGCATCTCGAAAAAAGCCATCCGGGCATTACGGTAGAACAGTGCTCGTGCCAGAATTCAATTCCGGAACACGGTCACCACTGCTACCGGGCTACCTGCTATGCCACATCCCGCCTGCTGGCCCGGGAACTGGGCATAAAACCCGAAAACTATTCGGTTGCTTTCCAGTCGCGTCTCGACAACAAATGGATGGAACCTTTTACCGATGAAATGCTGCTTTCAAAACTTCAGGAAGGAAAGAAACGAATTCTTGTGTTTGCCCCTGCTTTTGTTACCGATTGCCTTGAAACCATTATCGAAATTGGCGACGAATACAAAGAGGAATTTCTGAAAAATGGCGGTGAAAGATTGCAGCTTGTGGAAAGTCTGAATGCTGAACCCGCCTGGATAGACACCATGACAGACCTGATATCGAATGTAGCAAAATAAAAGTTACTGATTACCAATAAGATCTGTTTAAAAAAATAAATACTTTGCCTCATTAATGTATTAAAAGATATTTTTTTCAAAAATTGATTTTTTTATTAATTTTGAAACTTTGGTAAAAGATAGGCTTAAACAGTGATTTTTGAAGGAGGTAAAAGGTGTTAAAAGAATCCCATTTTGATTGTGTAAACTGTGCAAAACAAAGCGACGACTGTGAGAAAACGTTGAATTGTTGTTGCAAAACCTGTTTTAAAAGCGATGACACCAATCTTCTTAAAACGCTTGAAAATCAGGAGCTTGAATTTCTTGTAGACGGAAAACAGCAAATCAGATACAATCCCGGAGAAACCATTATCAAACAAAATACATCATCTACATATGTGGTATGTGTCAGAAATGGACTGGCCAAAGTTTATGTTGAAGGCATTAAAGGTAAAAATCTGATTGTTAAGCTCATAAGCAACCTCGATTTTGTTACCGGCGGAGATTTATTCAACGGAAATGTGCAGAAATTTACCATTTCGGCAGTTACACCGGTAACCTGCTGCCTGATTAATGCTTCCAAACTTTCCCAGCTTTTTTCTGAAAACAACCGGTTTGCTGTCGAACTGCTGCGTCATCATACGAAGCAGAACAACGCACTGCTCGAAAAGCTGGTTGTACTAACGCAGAAATACATGCCCGGAAGAGTTGCCGACACCCTGCTTTACCTGAAAAATGATGTATTTAAAACCAATCCGTTTACCGTGCCGTTAACCCGTCAGGATTTGGCCGATATGTCGAACATGACCAAGGAAAGTCTCGTCCGGATTCTTCAGCAATTCAAGACTTCCGGTCTCATCAAAACCCAGGGAAATACTATTGAAATCCTTGATGAAAGCGGCCTGCAGGAGATCAGCAAAAACGGCTGATTGACATATATCAATACCCGCTACAATTTATATCAACTGCAACTGATTGATATATCATTGGTTGACCTTCATTACCAACATCTTTCCATACTATTTTTACGCCATAAAATATTTAATGATTTATAGTATAAAACTTATTTGTTTTGGTGTTGTGTGTGCATTTCTTGCCACATCGTGTGTAAAAGAAGGTCCGATGGGCCCGGCCGGAGCTGACGGAACTGACGGAGCTGACGGTATGGATGGAATGGACGGAAATGTTTCCTGTCTTGCTTGTCACAACAGTGATAACCTCGAATCAATCCAGGGACAGTTTGCCATGTCGGTGCACTCTGCAGGGGCAATTGCCGTAGATTACGCTGGTAGCCGCGCATCGTGTGCTCCTTGTCACTCACACGAACAATTTGTTCAGTATGCCGAATTAGGCGCGGTAGCTGGAGATATTACCAATCCTACTGCCTGGAAATGCAATACCTGTCATGGTTTGCACGAAACGTTTGAAACCACAGATTATGCGCTCAGACTGGATGAACCAGTAGTTGCCGCTTCCGATAATTCAACGGTTCTGGACATGAAAGGCAATAGCAACTTATGTGCAAATTGCCATCAATCTCGTTCAGCAGAACCTTCTGTTCAGAAACCCGGTGATGCAACTTTCAGTGTTAATGCCCGCACAGGCCCTCACCATGGCCCACAGGCTAACCTGGTTGCAGGTGTTGGATTTGCCGAAATTGAAGGGTCTGTTGCTTATCCGGAACCAAACAGCTCTTACCACCTGAACGAAACAGCATCGTGCACAGGTTGTCACATGGGAGAATTTGGAGACCGCAGCGGTGGTCACTCCTGGATTCCAAGTCTGAACTCGTGCAATACCTGCCACGAAACAGAAAGTTACAACTATGGAGGAACACAAACACTTGTTGCCAGTCAGTTGGATCAAATCAGGGATAAACTTGTTGAATTTGGAGTTATGACTGGTAACGAAGAAACCGGATACAGCGTTGTTCCCGGATCTTATCCGATGGTTCTGGCCCGTGCTTATTACAACTGGATTGGACTTGAAGAAGACCGCAGTTTGGGCGTACACAATCCAAGATACATAAAAGCACTGCTTATCAATACACTGGAAGCACTGAATGCATACCAGCCGGAGGCGTAGTTCACAACACCGGCTCTGTGTTTCAATCATTGCAACTGGCGTATAACAAAAATTAGCAAAAATGAAGATTAAATTAAAACTATTGCTGTTGGTTATTGCAGCTGCTATTATGGCAACAAGCTGTAAGTACGACTGGATTATTCCGGAAGAGATTCCGGATATTGATCCGGATCAGGAAATCAGCTTTTCCGCAGAAATTGAACCCATTTTCACCAGCGGGAATAATTGTACAGCCTGTCACAATGGAAGTCAGATACCTGACCTGAGAGAAGGAAATGCCTTTAGTTCATTGAACAGCACCAGGTACATTAACAAAACCTCTCCCGAGGAAAGCAGAATTTATGCCTTGCCACACCCTGACGGTAACCATTATAAAAAATATACCGGAGCTCAGGCTGCCCTGATACTGGCATGGATTCAGCAAGGTGCAAAAAATAACTAACCGCAAAAAAATGGCAGAGATGAAGAATTACATACTATTCGTGTTACTTACGGTAATTCCGTTTACCGCTCTTTTTGCTCAGGATGAGGAAGAAAAGGTAAAAGACAGACCGGTAAGGGCACCGTTTGCAAGTGGTTATTTAATCGATAACCAAACAACCATGATTCCCATTGAAGGAACACTGGAATTTGCCATTCAGCATAAATTTGGTACCATAGAAAACGGAATGTCCGATTTCTTCGGAATTTATGCTCCTGCAGCGAATATCAGGCTTGCTTTAAACTATGTTCCGTTCAAAAATTTTCAAACGGGTATTGGTTTAAGCAAGGAACGAATGTACACCGATTTAAATGCCAAATGGACTATTCTGGAACAGACGCGTGAAAATACCATTCCGGTTGCTGTGGCCCTTTATGGTGTTGTAGCTGTAGATGGCAGAAATGAAAGCGCATTTGGAAACGGTAAAGTCTGGCATTCGGGAGAAGGTACAGCAGAATTTGACGTTGCGTTTGCCGACAGGCTCTCCTATTTTTCCCAATTGATTATTGGCCGAAAATTCGGGCATGCTGTTTCATTGCAAACCGGCGTAAGCTTTACGCATTACAATATGGTTGAACGTCATTTTGACCACGATAAAGTTGGTGTGCATTTTAACGGGCGGATAAATTTCTCACCTCAGTCGTCGTTTATCTTTAACTACGATGCCCCGTTAAAAATTCAACAAATATCAGAACAACTTGAAGTTCCTGCTCATCATCAGCCAAATGTATCTTTTGGCATTGAAATTGCAACAAGTACACATGCATTCCAGATTTACATGGGAAATGCAAAGGGGATTATTCCTCAGGACATCATGATGTGGAATTCAAACAAATTTAATTTTGATAACTTAGCGTTTGGATTCACCATTACCAGAATCTGGAATTTTTAATGTTTAACTATTTAAATTTTTTATCATGAAAAGAGGTAAGATTAATTTTTTGACATACCCTTTGGTTTTTCTGGCAGCAGGTTTACTTTTGGCTGCTTTT
>CAZCPH010000056.1:11948-12291 GCA_964500105.1 uncultured Mariniphaga sp.
AACTCCCCCGGTTAAAGACTGGGAAGTTCCGGCAAAATATGTTGAAATGAAAAACCCGCATGCCGGCGATGCTTCGCTTGACAGGGTAGGTAAAATGATGTATGCAAAACACTGCAAATCGTGTCACGGAAACGTTGGACTCGGTGACGGACCAAAAGCAGCAAGTATGACTGCTACAATGATGCCGTTCAACGATGCCAAATTCCAGGCTCAGACCGATGGTGAAATTTACTACCAGACAATCATCGGAAGAGATGAAATGCCCAACTTCGAGAAAAAAATTCCTGAAGAAGAAGATCGCTGGGCACTTATTAACTTTATAAGGTCTTTAAAATAGGTTATA
>CAZCPH010000057.1:0-12090 GCA_964500105.1 uncultured Mariniphaga sp.
ACAAATACCGATATTTTACTTTATGGCGGCCATGCATCCCGACTACCATTTGCCTTCTGATGAATTGTCTAAAATCAACTGGGAAAAGATGGTGAATATTATCAAACTCGGCTTTTTAAACACCTGGGAATTTGCCACCAGCAATGAATACCTGAAGTCGCGGGAATAACTCATACTTTTACAGTTTTAACTGAATTCAAAAGAGATTAAAAAAAGGAAATCGCACCTTAAATCCGGACTTAACCGTTACCGCCAGGCCAGAGACTGGTTCCAACTGGAAATTTTGTATATTCGCAACAAAAAGAAATGATTGGAACGGATAAAATATCAGAGATAGTAAATAAAATAGCTTTCGGATACAATCCTGAGAAGATTATCCTTTTTGGTTCTTATGCCAATGGAACTCCTAATGAAGATAGTGACCTGGATTTACTTGTTATTAAAGAGTCCGATTTACCCAGGCCTCAAAGAACAGCCCACGTTAGAAAAATGATTTATGGTTCTATGGTTCCCATTGATTTGATTGTTTATACACCAAAGGAAATAGCTGAATCAATAGATAACAGATACAGCTTTGTTTATGAAGTGCTAAATACCGGAAAAATTTTGTATGAGCGGGCAAACTGATGAAATAAAACGATGGGTTCAAAAAGGCGACCATGATTTGGGTACTGCAAAAATTACTTTTTTGCATATTCCAGAGTACCTTGATACTGTTACTTTCCATTGCCAGCAAGCAGTTGAGAAATATTTGAAAGCTTATTTAATTTTTCAATCCACACCGTTTAGACTTTCGCATGACTTGATTTACCTGCTTGATTTGATAACACAGAAAGACTCCAATTTCGAGCGTTTTTACGATACTGTATCGGAATTGCAAGGATATGCAGTAGAAATCAGATACCCAAATGAGACGATTTATCTTTCCAATGAAAAGGTCGAAAACGCTATGTCGATTGCAAAGCACATAAGGGATTTTGTAACATGGAAAATGAACATAACGGTTGATTATAACGAAATAATTGACAAATAAGAACGGCAAGGCGGTAATCTTTAAATGGTTCCCCCCTGAGCCAGTGAGCACACCGGAGCGCCTCCTGGCACAAACATCCATTCTTTGAACTGATTAAATTAACTGGGAAAAAATGGTAAATATAATCAAACTTGGATTTCTGAACACCTGGGATTTTGCCAGCGGTGGTGAATTTTTGCTGCCAAAAGAATAACGTTTTGCAGAAGTATAAAACTGAAACATAACTGCTTGAAAATTTCGTATTAGTCCTTACGAATTTTAAAAGCGATATCTGGCTGTTTAGTTTTTGTTTCTGGTGCAGTTAAAAGCAGTTTTCCCCTTTTAACTTTTACTTTTTCTGTTTTAATAGTTTTTCCGGTCCAGGTATCGAACCACGTAACCTCAAATTTCCCCTTTCCCTTTTTAGAAAGTGTGATTTTTGTTCCTCCAACATTTTCTTTTTTATATGAGCGCAGCCAGCCAAAACTTTTGTTTCCGGCGTCCATCATATAAATATCGGCGCCTTCGGCGGTTGCAGTAGCTGGTTCCCAAAGCAGGTTCGCAAAATCGATGTCGTCCACAAACCCGGACAAATTGCGCAATTGCTCCCAATCTTCCGCAGTCAGAAAAGTGTAATCCCACCAAACGGGGATTCCTGCCAGTCCGTTGGTTAACGAAGCCCAGATGGCATTGTGGTAGATTTCGCCGTACCGGCTGTCATTCCGTTTAAAATATTCCCACTCTGCGCCCGATTCACCAAAAATTGATGGTTTTTTAAAGTTGTCGTAAAACCTGCGTGCTGCCCAGGCATAGTTGTACATAGCGCTGCGCAGGGAATCTTCAGGATATTTCAGCTCCCAGCCCTGCCGCGGATAAAGGTGCAGGTTTGGCACATCAATAATTTCATGCAGTTGCCTGCGGTATTCGTTAAAACCGCCGCTGAAAGAAGCAGTCATTGGATGCCCGTACGAATCGTTTTCAGCAAAGTATTCCTGCGCTTTTTTAACCCAATTGAAAGCTTCCTGGTGTCGTCCCTGTGCCCAGCCATCGGTGCCGTTCATTTCATTAATCAATTCCCAGATTCCCCAGCTGCGACTGTGTGCATAGCGCGCTATGAGGTAACGGTATTTTTTCTTCTGGTATTCCCAAACCAGCGAATCCTTGTACACGTCAGCCACATCGGTTAGATGACGATAGGGGTTTTTATCCCATTCGGCAGCCCAAACGGTTTCCGAAAACAAATCGTGTGGCCAGATGGCATACATCAGCTTGATGTCGCTCTGTTCAAAAATGGCCAGCATTGAATCAATCCGCCCGCATTTAAGCTGATTGTACCGACCCAGTTCTTCTTCAATAATTCCGGTACCGTTTACAAATCCGCCGTAACCAATATCCCAGATGGCAAAAAAGTTGGCATTGTATTTTTTGTAGCGTTCAAAACGTTCCTGGTTATTTCTCCAGGGGGAATAAACTCCAACTGCAAAAAATGTTGTGCCGTCATCGTGGGCAAAATAGCGCGGATTTACTTCTGATTGCCTAATCCAGCCTTTGTGATTGGAGCCAATGGCTTCAAAAGTTTTTACCCCAGATTCACCTTTTCCGCCGTTGTTTTCAATAAAAACCAGATAGCTGTATGTGCCGGTTTCATTGGGTGAAAACCTGATTTTCCACTGGTCGGCATCTTCGTAATTATCGTAAAAACCGTTTATCCGAATTTCTTTTCCGGCAGGTGATTTAAAAATGGCATACAAATCAATTTCCTCCGGATCGAATGGATTTTCATAATCCACATTTGTTAATTCGAGCAGGATTTCAAACTTTTCGTATTTTTTAACCTGGGTACTATTTACTTTGGAAACCGAAACTTCCGGGTTTATGGCATTGATGTCTGAACCCAAAAGTGCAGGAGTGATTGCAAGAATAAAAATGCAAAGGCTGACAACACTTTGTAGCCAGTTTTTAGCGTTTCGCATAAATTTTATCAAATTAAATTCAGGGTACTAAAATAACTTTATTCAATCCGGGCTCTTTATTGTAAAGCCTTTTAAACCAGTCTGCCCCTTCGGAAAGTGGTGAAACAGCAGAAACAAGAGGTTTTACATCTACCTTTTTTGATGACAAAAGGTCGAGTACCAGTTCATATTCGCCATTTATGGCACAACTTCCCTGCACTGTAATTTCGCGGGTAACCACCTGTTGAAGCGGAAACTGAATTTCGGGTGAAAGATTTCCAACCAGCACAACAGTTCCGCCTTTTCGGGTATTTTTAATGGCGGTCTGAACAGTTTCTGAAATCCCAACCACTTCAAAGGCCAGGTCCACACCCCGGTTTTTTGTCAGTTTATGAATTTTTTCAGCACTGTTTTTCTCTTTTGAATTGATGGTGAATCCGGCACCGAATTTGGCAGCCAGCTCCAGTTTTTTGTCATCAATATCAACAGCAATTACCGGATTTGCTCCGAAAAGACTGAGCAGTTTCACCACAAAAACACCCACCATACCGGAACCAACAACCAAAGCGCTGTTTCCGGGCTTCAATCCCGAAACGTTGAGTGCATGGGCTGCTACGGCAATGGGTTCCACCATAGCTGCTTCATTAAACGAAACGCCATCGGGAATGCGGTGCAGAATATGCTGCGGTACAGCTACCTTTTCAGCAAACGCTCCATGCCGGCGGTATTCGCCGGGCGAAACGCCCAAAACCTGACGATTGTCACTCAAATTGTAGTGTCCTTTCAACGTGAACCAGTCGTTTAGCGGATAAACCGTTGAATCAAAAGTAACGCGGTCACCGGGCTTCCAGTTTTCAACTTCACTTCCGGTTTCAATAATAATTCCTGAAGCTTCGTGTCCCATAATCAGTGGTGGTTTCCTGCGGCCGGTGCTGCCATCCATCCCGTGCACATCACTGCCACAAATTCCGCAGGCTTTTACTTCAATCAAAACTTCATCAGAGGTAAACTCGGGGTCCGGAAAATCGCGGTAATTGAGTTCATTGTAGTTATCCAGAACAAGTGCCTTCATAAAAATTAAAGTTTTACAGATGCGATTACATTTTTTGCTTTTTGCGATTCAAAGCTGAATGAAACGTCACCTTTGCCTTCGATTAAAAATTCAAATTCCACCAACCCGTAACCAGGCATGGCAAGAAACTGTATTTCAGGTTTTTTTTCTTTGTATGTTACCTTTTCAAAAAATTTGTCGGTGATTTTTCCTCCTGCAACCACTTGGGCACCATTCACCTTCAGCCGGTCCATTTCGTATAATTTGTTTTTGAATGCCTGTGCGGTCATCGACGGCAATCCGTTTCTATTCTGAAGTCGCACCCGTACCCGGTTCAGGTTACCGTCCAGCTTTTTTACATCATACACTTCCATCTCAATTTCAGGAGTTTGCTGTGCCGAATGCAATACTACCGACGCGTTTCTATGCACCAGTTCGGGAAGCATAAACGGGTGGGGCAGGCGGGAGCTCATTTTTACCCAGCCACCGATTTCAATTTCGCCAAACTGCTGATGATCAAACTTTTCCCACTCTTTGTAAAGTTCGCCCTGGGCCAGAAAATCGTTAAACTGAAGCAGTTCGCGGTTCCGGTCGGGAGAGCCGCCGCGCCCGGCAAAATCCGGATCGCTTGCCTGCTGGCTTGCTTTTGTATCTCTGAAAGTTTCCTGACTGCGCATAAACAGTTCACCCACAAAGCCCAGTATTCCGTGAGCAAAATAGAGGTGTGTGGTAAAATCTCCATAGGTGGGATAAAGTTCATAAGAAGCATGATAAACATAACCGGGAGTCATTTTAACCGCTTCGTTTCCCACCACATCGAAAGCAGCGATGTCGGACGGATCAATTTTAGTGGATTTATCAGCCGGGGCACGCAACCACATGCCGCCGGTGTTGTGAAATGCGTAACCAACAATGATATTCGGACGCGCTGCAATATATTCGTCTATGGCTTTTAACCCAATTCCCGAAAAAGGAAAATTCCCGGCGCCGTTTTGTACATAGGGTGGCAGCCATTTACTGCCCCAGTTCCGGTTGGGATCAAGATAACCTTCGCCATCTTCGTTTAAACGGCCGTCGCCATCGTTGTCAATACCTTCGTATCCAATCAGCGAATATTCCCCTTTCTCTCCGGGTTTTACACGAACAAGAATACGCGGGTCTTCGGGGTCGGTTTTATAATCACCGTGCGGATCTTTTATGCGCATCTGGCAAATGTTGCCATCACCGTCCAGGTCGTCGGTGCCGTCTTCGTCAAACAGACCGTCCCTGTCGTCATCTCTCGGAATCCGGATGCTTCGGTTCGAGCTCGGAGTATTTCCGTCTTCAAAAAAATGAAAACGGCCATCGACATTCACCACCGGAATTATGTAATGTGCGTTCTGATCCAGGGCTCGTGTAATTTGTTCGTTTTCACCATATTTGGTGAGCAGCATGTTGGCGTAATACAAACAAACCTCGCCGGCCTGAATTTCGTTGCCGTGTATATTTCCATCAACGTAAACACCGGGTTTTTCCCGCTCTTCTCCGGTATCCGGATTGTTTATTGTAAGTGCATAAATTTCGCGCCCTTCTTCACTTTTTCCCACAACATCGAGTTTGGTGAATTTCGGAAAAGCTTTGTTAAGTGCTGTTAACGCTTCTTTTACTTCATCAAGGGTGTAATACCTGTCGAACCGAAGGGGAACTTCAATTTTTGGCTTTTCTGTCGAAAAACCGGCAAATGTTAATTGAAAAACGATAAAGAATGATAGTATTCGTTTCATGGTTAACCTCCGATTTTAATCTGTTTCACTTTGTCTCCAAAAACCGCTGATTCAATTTTGGCAGAAATTTCAGTTCTTCTGTTTGCTTTTATCAGCCATGTGAGTTTTCTGACCTGATTGCCTCCGATGCTCCCCAGAGGCGTTCTTTTTGTGCCTTCGAGCAGTTCAAAATTTCCGTCGAGAGAAACCACAACCGGTGCAGGCTGACGGTTTCGCTGTCCCATCGCTATGGGCCACGAGAAATAGCCACTGTTTTCAATGAAAAGTTCGATTTTGTACACACCGGCTCCCAAGTCGGTAATATCTTCGCCAATAATGGATATTTCGGGCAGATTTTGAGTAAGCTGCAACAGCCAGGGAAGCTGTGTCTGAAGCAAAGAATCAATATGCTCAGGCTTTGGTGTTGTTTCAAGGTAAGGAACAAACCCGCCGATTTCTACTTCACCCAAATCGGGATGTTGAAATTTCTGCCAATCCACAAAACCTTTTCCGTCCCATTTACTATCCGACCACGCCAGAAGTGCTTTTTCTTTTTCATTTGGTCGATTTTCTTTTTCGGCTTTGTTGTTCTTCGTATCAGCTTCTTTTGTCTCCGGATTTTCCGGTTGTTCTTCCTTTATTTTGGGAACAGAAAACAAATTCATGCTGAAAGAAGGAACTCCCAGATGGTAGTATGCCCAAAGTTCAAATGAACCATCTTTAGCCGGAAACGGTCCCAATTTTTCTGTATTGAAGTTATTGGTTTTCAGGTAATTCTTGTAGTCATCAGAAAGCTTTTTATAGAAAACCAGATCTTCATCCAGCGGATTCACCACTGCTCCCAATCCGAGCATTCCGGCAACCATAGACGGAGTTACTTCTGTTCCGGGTGGTACAATCTCTTTGACCAGTTCTACCAGTTCGTCGATGGTAAAAGTCTGATTTTCATCAACGTTCAACATTCTCGCATAACGCCGCGAAAGATTTATCCTTTCCATGCTGGCGTCGCCTTTTCTGCCACCCTGCGGCGGAACCAGGCAAAAATCGGAGCTGCCAAGGGTGTAAACCATCGCTATTTCCGGATGGTCGTAAATAAATTTCATAATTCCGTAAACTTCCGGAGCCTGTCCGGGAAAAATACCGGCTTCGTTGTTGTTTTCAGGGAACAGATGCGGAAATGATATACCGATATTAATTCCTCCTTCGCCATCCTCGTTAAATTGCCCGTCACCGTCATTGTCAATTCCTTCGGTGTACAATTTATAACTGCCGCGCTCACCGTTTTTCGTGTTGGCAGCAACCATAATTCGCGGGTCAAAATCTGAAACAACATGGGTGCCGTCAAAACTTTTTACCCGCATTTGAGAGATAAAACCATCGTTGTTCAAATCATCAAATCCATCTTCATTTAACGCTTCATCGGCATCGTTATTCACTCTGAAATCGTTAACGTTGCGGCCGTATTTTACATTCGAAAAGTAGCCGGTTGCCGCATCGGGATTTGGGTTCGGTATAACAAACCATTTTAGCCCGGCGGTGTATTGTACCGAATCGAGCAGCATTTGAACCAGTTGCACAGCACCTTCGCTTGCCAGCGGTAGGTTTCCTTCGAAATTGGCGCCGACAAAAACTGCAGGAACATTTTGCCGGTTGCTACCAATTTCCAGAACAGAAACCGGTCTTCCGCCTGGAGAATCTGCAATGTGGTGCAACCGGGTGTTGGTGCGATTTTGTTGATGTATGGATTGAAGAACCTGTTGAATTTCTTCAGGAGAATGGTATTTAACTGCTTTTTGGCCGGATTGTGCAGGCAGAATTGCAGGTGTAAAAAGCAGTGTCCATACCAAGCAGAAAAACGTGCCTGTTTTCTTCATAAAGCAGAAAATATGGATTTATATTTGACTGATATCGAGCGGAGTTAAAAATATTTTTTTCACTTTGCTCACCGTGTCGGCATATTCGGGTTTGTCGCGCATTATTTTCCATTCGTCGCTTGCGCTGAATTTGGCCCAGTTTGCAGTTCTTTCATCCATATCTTTAAACCACAGCATGTAGGTGAGGGCAGGCATAAACCGTCCGGCAAGCAGTTCTCCGAAAAACACCGGATGCAAACCGACTTTCTCAAACAGAGGAAGCTCTTCCATATTAAACATTTTTACTTTTCGCCGAAAAGCATCTTCGTTGTAACTTTCGTAGGTTCTCAATTCCAGTAAGCCACGGTTTTTATCGGGTGTTTTAAAATGCGGAATGCTGTCGAAAGCTTCCATCAGAAATGTTTCGTAACGTTCGAAAACCGGCTGGCTGGCCGGAAGGTCAAAGTAACTTTTGCCTGCTTCCAGAAAAGTTTTGTCGGTTTTCATAGCCTGCACTGCATCCCAGTAATCGGCCGGACTTTTATGCGCATGTAATACATAAACTTTTGGCGGGTCTTCCAGGCTGTATTCGCCAAACAGTCCAACCTTTGCACCGCGTTTGTTCAAAAATGGAATAACTGCCTCGGTGTAATACTTTTTTAACTGGTTTACTCCGCCGCCGCCCGAAAACTGATAAACTTTCAGTTCATAGAAATCTTTTTCAGACTGGGGAGCCGGACTTGCTGCCAGACTGCCTGTTGCAATAGCTGTCCCTGCCACAGCTGCCGATTTTTTTAAAAATGATCTTCGTTTCATAACATTGGTTTTTATTGGTGGCAATATACTAATTATTGACAGAAATGTGGTTTGCAGTTTTTCTCTTATTTCGGATAAAATCTGAAGGTTTGAAAACTGGCACAGGATTTGGTTTTTTTAATGCGGATTGAAAAACTAAAAAATACGATACATGAAGAAACAGATACTTTAGAAAGAAAACAGACGTTTTAACTAAAAATTTTTAGCCATGAAAAAGTTCATTTTGTTTTTTTTGTTTATAGTTCCTTCAATCTCCATTTTAGCTCAACCTGTTTTGGATCTTGGGATTAAAGCAGGGTTAAACAATTCAAAGGTCACTTTCAGGAAAAGTGAATTCACATCCGAATCCATTTTAAAAACCCACATTGGCGCGTTTGGACGGGTTGGTTTTGGAAATATTTACGTTCAGCCCGAAGTCTATTTTAGTGCAAAAGGTGGAGAAGTCCTGGAGTCGGGTCCCAATGCATCGGAACGGGTTGCCCGGTTCGATTTCAACAATGTGGATGTGCCTTTACTGCTTGGTTTTAAATTAATTGACGGAGAGTCGTCTAACGTTCGCATTATGGCCGGACCGGTTTTTAGCTTTATTGCCAGCAAGGATGTTGACGACCATGATAATTTTTCCCAGCAGTACCTGAAAGATCATTATTTTGGTTATCAGTACGGCGTTGGTGTCGATGTATGGAATTTCTTCCTGGACGTTCGCATGGAGCATGGAGCAAACAATCTTTATTCATATCCGAATGAAGACATCAACGGGAAAAATCAAACCTTTATGGTAACCCTGGGGATGAAAATTTTCTAGGGGAATTTTGCACTTATTCTGCCGAAACAACACAGCGAAAACCAAGATGCGACATTCCTGTGTCTTCGGTACTTTTCATGCGGGCAGCAGCCCGGTAACCCGAACAATACGAATCGTTACACAAAAATGAGCCGCCCCTGATCACTCTTTTTTGCACATTGGGCTCCATGGGATCATAACTTGTTGCCGGTCCTGTGGGGTTATCGGCAACAGTTTCAGTGTTAAAGGTTTTATAGTAGTCGTGGTGATACAAATCGGCACACCACTCCCAAACATTTCCAGCCATATCGTATAATCCAAAATCGTTTGGCGCAAACTGTTTTACCGGCGCCAAAAGCTCGAAACCATCGCGGGCAGAGTTGAAAACAGGAAATTCGCCGTCCCAGCTGTTTGCTTTTGGTTCTCCTTCGTTAACAAGTTCAAATCCCCAGGCATACACGTAATTGTCGTGTCCTCCGCGGGCTGCATATTCCCATTCTGATTCTGTAGGAAGTCTTTTCCCTGCCCATTTTGCATAAGCGTTGGCATCTTCCCAGCTCACATGCACAACCGGGTAATCTTCAATTCCTTCAATTCCGCTTCCCGGCCCATACGGATGTTTCCAGCTGGCACCGCGAACCCAGATCCACCACTGCGAAACATCATTCAGGTTTACGCGGTGTGCCGGTGGAGAAAATACCAGCGAAGAGGCTTGCAGTAAACTATCTGCCGGTTTTGGTGTACCTGGCGGAAGTTGTTTCCGGAAGTCATTCCAGTCGATATCTTTTTCGGCAGTGGTAACATACCCGGTGGCTTCCACAAACTCCAGAAACTGTGCATTCGTTACCGGGTGAGGATCCATGAAAAAACTGTTCACTTTTACCGGGTGAACCGGATATTCATCTTCGCGTGCAAACTGTGCGTCGCGCGCCCCCATGTTGAATTGGCCGCCCGGAATAAAAAGCATCTCATTCAATGACGGATTGACTTGCTTTAGCGAATCTATATTTATTGTTGTTGCGAAGTTCCCTGGTTGAATTGAACCGTTAAACCGGTCGGGAATGTTGCCAACGCAACAATCTTCGGAATTTTGCTCCAATTGGTTTACAGTATCTGCATTTTTTTCTTTTTGTGCTGAATTCTGGCATGCCCCTAAAAACAATGTCGAAAGGAGTAAAAACGAAAAAATATTTATCAATTTGAGATGCATAATTATCAATTTGATGCTAAAATATGAATTTAAGCTATTTTATTCTTTTAAAATTTTAATTTTTCGGAATTTTTATTGAAGAAGAAAATGGGTTATGAAATTTCCGCGCTATTCAGCAGTTTTTCTTTTAAACCAGTTAACAGGATTCAGTTGTTTTTTATATTTGGCAAACAGCTCTTTACCAACCAGTAATCCGCCCGACCAAAACACAACTTCCATGAGAATTAAACTTACAGTTGACCCAATCACTTTGGTTCTGTTGGGTAAATCTGAAAGCGGAAAGAGTAAAGTAGCAGCGAAAAAGACCCCGGAAAAAATCATCAGGAAAATTCCAAGTTTTATCTGCCAGTTTTTCTTTTTCATTCGAAATTGATGTCTTAATTCTGACAACTATAACCGGAAAACGAAACTTTTGTTTCGCTTAAAAATGATTAGCGAATCCGTTTAGCCGCCCAGTTGACTGCGTTTTTAATGTGTTCTTTTATTTTTTCATCCTGAAAAGCTTCGTGAGTATGCCCGAAACCGGTATAAAACGACCGCATTCCATCCTTTTCAATCCACCAGATGAGCGGATGGTCGCCCATGCGCCAGTTATCGTTGTCGTACCTTTTGATGCTGGATTCGTTTAGGGTAGCCAATACATTTGCTTTTTCACGCGGATTTTCGCGGAAAGTGTACCATTCATCATATGTTGTGTACGATTTCATTCCTTTGAACGGCTCCATGGCCGGATGATCAAAGTTCTCAAAAACTACTGTTCCGGTTTGGGCAGGTGGATGATTTTTAAAATATCCGCCAATCAATTCGCCATAAAAGGGCCATTCGTACTCAAAATCGGCAGCCGAATGAATGCCCACCATTCCTTTTCCTTTTTTCATAAAACGTTCGAATGCCTCCTGCTGCGATTCATCGAGTGCATCGCCCGACGGATTGAGAAAAACCACCACATCAAATGCCGAAAGCAGTTCATCGCTGAAAACACCGGCATCTTCGGTTGCTGTGACCACCCAGTTTTGAGATTTATTCAGGTCAAACAGCATTTTGATGCCCGACGACAGGGATTCATGCCGGAATCCGGCTGTTTTTGAGAAAACCAGAATATGAGCGGGTTTTTCAAATTCGGAATCATTTTCTTGTGCACACATGGTAAACGAAAATAAAAGGATTAAACTGACGATAAGAATTGAGATTTTCATAGGTCGTTTATGTTTATATTCGATGTGCAATGTAACCAAAAACTTATTGAAGAAATTTTTTTGGGAAAATTATTTGTCAAAACCTTCCAGAACTTTCTTCATTCCTGCCAGGTTTTCTTTTAGAATTATTTCCACATCGGCATCTTCAATGTGGCCTAATATGCCAAACGGACCGGCATATCCCGCCAGTTTTAACGCAGTCAGCATTTCAGTTTCTTTTTCGCCGCTGCCGATAGGGAGAATTTTTGGTCCGCGGGGATTCATGCCGTTCAGATTAACGGCCCAAAGGTGGGGGAGCATCAGATTTACCAGTTTTGGAAATTCGTCAATCATATCGTGTGCATGATGAAAGTTGAAAATGATTCCAACGTCTTTTCTGTTCAGTGTAGCACAAATTTTCACCAGGTTTTCGGGCCGGCCAAACCAGCCGCCGTGGTTGTACAAACCCACTGTGCAATTCAGTTTGCTGGCTTC
>CAZCPH010000058.1:0-5143 GCA_964500105.1 uncultured Mariniphaga sp.
AAATTTTAACAACTTTAATAAACATAAAATTAAATAAACAAAGTACTAATGTCTCAAACTCCTCTTTAGGAGTTGGGGGCTGGTCTTTATTTTACAAACATGAATATACACGAATATCAAGCAAAAGAGATTTTTGCCCGTTACAACATTCCGGTAACTCGTGAAGTGGTTTGCTATACGCCCGATGAGGTGGTTGCAGCAGCCGAAAAGCTGGGATATCCATCCGTGGTAAAAGCGCAGGTGCTAACCGGCGGACGCGGGAAAGCGGGCGGAGTGAAATTAGTGAAAAACGTTGACGAGGCACGTGAAGCTGCAGGAAAAATCCTTGGCATGGACATCAAAGGCCTTACCGTTGAAAAAGTGCTTGTAGCCGATGCTGTTGACATTGAAAAGGAGTTTTACGTAGGGTTAATCAACGACCGCAACTCCAAGTCGGTAACCCTTATGGCCAGCGCCGAAGGAGGCGTGGAAATTGAAGAAGTGGCCCGCGTTTCACCGGAGAAAATCATTAAAATGAGCATCGACCCCACCATGGGTTTGATGGACTGGCAGGCACGAAAAATTGCATTGCAGCTGTTCAGCGACCCAAAATCCATGCGTCAGGCAGCGGCCATTTTGGTAAAATTGTATCAGCTTTATGTGGAAACCGATTCTTCACTTGCTGAAATCAACCCGCTGGTACTTACACCCGACAAACAGGTTCTGGCAATCGATGGAAAAATGAATTTCGATGATAATGCACTGTTCCGTCAGCCCGAAATTCTGAAAATGCGCGAAGCAACAGAAGACGAATTGAAAGAAATTGAAGCCAACGAAAAAGGGCTTTCCTATATTAAACTCGACGGCAACATCGGCTGCATGGTAAACGGAGCAGGTTTGGCCATGGCAACGATGGACATGATTAAACTGTATGGCGGCGAACCTGCCAACTTCCTCGACATTGGCGGATCGTCAAGCCCGCAAAAAGTGGTGGAAGCCATGAATATCCTGCTGAGTGACAGCAATGTGAAAGCCGTGATGATTAACATTTTTGGCGGCATTACCCGATGCGACGATGTGGCACGTGGGCTGGTAACCGCAATGAAAGAAATTGACACCGATATACCGGTAGTCATTCGCTTGTCGGGCACCAACGCCAAAGAAGGCCTTGAAATTATTCGTGAATATGGTTTGCCAACGGTATCGACCATGAGCGAAGCTGCACAAAAAGCCATCGAGTTAAGCAGAGGTTGAGTTCAGAGTTTAAAGTTTAAAGTTCAAAGTTCAAAGTTTAAAGAAATTTAGGAATGAGTATATTAATAAATAAAGAGACCAAAGTTTTAGTGCAGGGAATTACCGGGCGCGACGGGGCGTTCCACACCTCGAAAATGAAAGACTACGGCACCAACATCGTGGGTGGTATTTCACCCGGAAAAGGTGGAAGTGATGTGGGTGGTATCCATGTTTTCAACACCGTTGAAGAAGCGGTAAAAGCTACCGGAGCCAATGCATCGGTTATTTTTGTACCTGCTCCTTTTGCAGGCGATGCCATTCTGGAAGCCAGCTATGCCGGTGTTGAACTGGTGGTTTGCATTACCGAAGGCGTTCCGGTTCAGGACATGATGAAGGCCATGCCGGTGCTGAAACAAAACGGCACGAAACTGATTGGCGCCAACTGTCCCGGATTAATTACTCCCGACGAATGCCTGATTGGAATTCTTCCTGCAATGATTTTCAAAAAAGGAAATGTGGGCCTGATATCCCGCTCGGGAACCCTGACTTACGAAGTGGTAAACATGCTTACAGAAAACGGTCTCGGACAATCGACCTGTGTTGGTATTGGCGGCGATTCTGTTTCAGGACTGTACTTTATCGACCTGCTTGAAATGTACGAAAACGACCCGGAAACCGATGCCGTGGTGCTGATTGGCGAAATTGGCGGCGACGCCGAAGAACAGGCCGCAGCGTACATTAAAGAAAGAATGACCAAACCGGTTGTGGCCTTTATTGCCGGACAATCGGCTCCTCCCGGAAAACGGATGGGTCATGCCGGCGCCATTATTTCAAGCGGCTCGGGTACTGCCGAAGAAAAAATTAAAGCATTTAACGAAGCCGGAGTTCCGGTAGCAGATGAACCGGGTAAAATTCCGGGTCTGGTAAAAGAAAAGCTAGGTATTTAAAATCAGCATCTGAACTTCGGTTGCAAGCACAGATGAAGAAAATAGTTAAACCGGTTGCAAACCTTGTAACCGGTTTTTTATGTCCTGAAAAATTTCGTTTATAATCCTGCCAGAATTTCATCAATACTAGATTTCACTTCCTCCAGGTCTTTTTCAAAAGTGGTTTTAAACTCATCCCAACCATCCTGGGATATATTTTTAATCTGGTGCATGCACTTGTTTACAGACGCACGTTTTTCTTCAAAAGCATCAATCGCTTCATTCTGGGCATCAGTAAGCTTTCCTCCACCAGCCTTAATCTTGTCATTCAATTCCAATATTTTTTTATTGATACCGGAAAGTTCTTCATTTGCCATAGCCAGTAATTCGGCTTGTTCCTGTTTGAACTCAGCAGTTGCTACAGACTGTGCCTCATCGGTTGCACCTGCGTTTTTTTTCTGGCCTGACCCGCAACCTGCAGATATTGCAAAAAGCATCGCCACCAGAAGAATCCCTAAATTTTTCTTCAATGTAAACATGGTTTCTCGATTTTTTGGTTAAAAATTTGTTTTTAGTTGTTACGTTATCCAATGCCGAATGGTTATAGTCAGCAAGATTAAATCACCATTAAGGTTAAGGTTTCCTGACAAACCTCACGTTTTTTTCATTATTCGGTTCGTTTTTTTGCGCCCGTTTTAACTGAAATCATTTATTTTGCGATGTTTACAGGAATAGTGAATATGAACCGGAAACTGGCAACTGCCATTAAAGATTACGTCATCATCACCTTCGGGCTTCTGCTGTTTGCCCTGGGGTGGTTGGTTTTTCTCATTCCTGCCGAAATTACCGGTGGTGGAGTGAGCGGTGTGGGAGCAGTGCTCTTTTTTGCCGCAAAAATTCCTGTGAGTATTACTTTCCTGGCAGTAAACGTGGTTCTGGTTTTAATTGCCATAAAAATTCTCGGGGCCAATTTCGGCGTAAAAACCATTTACAGCATTTTAGTCCTTACACTGTTTTTTGCTGTTTTTCAGGGAATTGTAAAAGAACCCCTCGTAAACGACATGTTTCTTTCTGCCGTTTTGGGTGGCATGGCATGTGGCATTGCGCTGGGCGTGGTTTTTTCCCGTGGCGGAAGTACAGGCGGAACAGATATTTTTGCCATGATAGTGAACAAATACCGCAACATCAGTCCGGGGCGGATTATTCTTTATTGCGATGTCATCATCATTGCATCATCGTATTTTGTGTTTCAGTCGCCCGAAAAACTGGTTTACGGTTATGTTTCAATGTGGGTGGTAGCTTACTCGCTCGATTCGTTTTTGAGTGGTGCAAATCGTTCGGCACAAATGTTCATTGTTTCAAAAAATTACGAAAAAATTGCCGATTTCATCAATAATGAGGCCATAAGAGGCGTTACAATACTGGACGGAACTGGTTGGTACACCCGAGAGAATACCAAAATCATCATGTCGGTGGTTCGAAAAAAAGAAACCAGCCAGATTTTCAGAAAAATACGGGAGATTGATCCGGATGCATTTATTACCATGGGAAGCGTAATGGGTGTTTATGGAAAAGGATTTGACAGATTAAAAATGTAAAAAAATTTCGATGATTGGATATTTGCGCACTTTAACACCTTTTTTAAGTTTAACACTTGTAATCCTCCTTTCAATTTCATGCCAGCAGGTAAGAAACAAGAATAAAAAAGGGCAGGCCGAAACCGACACGTTGTTACCGCCTCCCCCACCCGCTTTAATGTACGGCCTGCCAGTAGATTCATTTCAGATTACTGACGGCACGGTAAGACCCAACCAGCATCTGAGCCACATTTTGAGCGATTTCGGCGTGGGAATGGGAATCATTGATCAGATTGCCCGGGAGTCGAAAGAAATTTTCGATGTCAGGAAGATTCGCGGCGGAAACCGCTACGCCATCTTTCAAACACCGGACTCAATGGCCAATGCCCGATATTTTATCTACGAAAACTCGGCAACCGACTATTATGTTTTTGAGTTGTTTGATTCGCTGAAAGTTTACCGGGGCGAAAAGGAAATTGAAACCAAATTACGCACCGGACATGGCGAAATTCAATCGTCGCTTTGGAACACCATGAAAGACAATGGACTGGATCCGATGCTGGCGCTGCGGCTTTCCGATATTTATGCCTGGTCTATCGATTTTTATGCCATTCAGAAAGGCGACAGATTCCGGGTAATTTACGATGAAATGTTTGTTGATTCAGCTTCTATTGGTATTGGGAACATTTACGCCGTTCAGTTCGACCATGCCGGCACGGAAAATTATGCTTTCCGGTTTTTTCAGGACGACCGGTTCGACTACTTCGACGAACAGGGCCAAAGCCTGCGAAAAGCTTTTTTGAAATCGCCGTTGGAATTTGCACGAATAAGCTCACGATTTTCACACAGCCGGTTGCATCCGGTTTTACGTATTCGACGGCCCCATCACGGTGTGGACTATGCCGCACCCAAAGGCACTCCGGTCAGAACAATCGGCGACGGAACAGTAATTACCCGGGCCTACCAGGCAGGTGGAGCCGGCAACTACCTGAAAATTAAACACAATTCGGTTTATGTTACAACGTACATGCACCTTTCCGGTTTTGCACAGGGAGTTGTTCAGGGGGCACGCGTAAAGCAAGGCCAGGTGATTGGCTTTGTGGGTTCTACAGGAATGTCAACCGGTCCGCATCTCGATTTCAGAGTACACAAAAACGGAACACCGGTTGATCCGCTTAAAGTGGAAGCTCCACCTGTTGAGCCGGTGCATGAAACCAAAATGGCAGAATACACCGTATTAAAAGATTCACTTTTAACTGAACTGCAGAAAATAACATGGGACGCCGGTATTTTAGCCGGAACAACATCAGACAACAGCGATTCCAATTTAATGGAGGAATAAGAAACATTATCGGATTTTGCTTGTTTTATCTTGTAAATTAAAAAGAAGTAAATTTAACAGGCCTGAAAGAACAAAAAACAGGCCAA
>CAZCPH010000058.1:5153-11942 GCA_964500105.1 uncultured Mariniphaga sp.
TAAATAAGTAATTCAAAATGAATATCATGAGATTATTTTTATTGATGGGAATTGTTCTAATTTTCTCATCTTGTGTAAAAAATAAAAGCGGACAAACAACCCAGCAAGCAACGGTAACCAGCAATAAGGTTTTCGAAGTTTCGGAAGTTTTGCAGGCAAACAGTTACACCTATCTGAAAGTGAAGGAAAACGGAAGTGAACGTTGGATGGCAGTGACCAAACAGGAAATAGCCCCGGGCGAAGTATATTACTACGACGAAGCCCTGCAAATGACCAATTTTGCCAGCAAAGACCTGGACCGTACATTCGATGTTATCTATTTCGTCAATCAAATCAGTAAAAATCCAATCAGCCAAAACCTTGCAGGAGGAATGCAGGGCATGGGCGGAATGTCAGTCAATCCACATTCCGGGAAAGTGGAACCCGGCCAGAAAAGCAGTATTCAGCTTGAAAAAGCAGACAATGAAATAACCATTGCCGAAGTTTTCAGCAACCGGAACGACTATTCAGGAAAGGAAATTGAAATAAGAGGTGTTGTTGTAAAAGTGAACAAACAAATTATGGGTAAAAACTGGATTCACATTCAGGACGGAACCAACAGCAATGGCAAATACGATTTAACCATTACCAGTAACGATTTAGCGGAGGTGAATGATGAAGTTACTTTTAAAGGAAAAATCACCCTGGAAAAAGATTTTGGCTCCGGCTATTTTTACGATGTAATTATGGAAGAGGGCTCTCTTGTTCAGAAGAGTTCAGCAAATGTTTCTTTGTAATTAAGGCTTGGCAAAGCAACTCTTTGTTTTGATTTTGAGGGAGACTGGAACTCAATTTTGATTAAGTTCCAATCTCCCTTTTTCAATGGTGTCCGGGCATATACAACTCATTAATTCCCCTGTAATATTCCAGCGTTTTATCAGGTTGTTCAACATGACCGGGAATAGCCATTTTGGAAAAAGTCTGAAAATAGAGCAAACAGGCATTGCGCCACCAAACGGCTTCCTTTTCCTGAATTCCAAGCAAAGACTCCACATAACTGAACCGTTCAGAATCCACAAAATCTTTTAGTGAATACCAGGTTTGCTGCATATTACGCACTTCGTCAACGCCTTTCTGGTATTGGGTTGCCATTTCATCCCAAAGCGTATTTCCCGATTTCACACGGTAATCCCACGGCACGCGGTGAAACCAGAGCAGATATTCTTCGGGACAGGTTTCAATATTATCAAACAATTCGGCAACCGGCTGATGATATTGCCCAACCGCATTGCTCCCGGAGGAAGAACGGTTAAAACCGATGCTGTCAGACGATGCCCGGTGGTAGTAAATGGCTGTCCAGTCGGGTCTTCGGCCTTCAACCCAGGGGCCGGGCCCGTGATGGTGTCCCGCTGCCATGATGTGATGCAAACCGAGCGGAGTCATGTAGTTCACACAAACTTCGCGCGATTCCAACATCATTTTTTTAACCGGTTCAACGAATGAATAGTTTCTTGTGAAAGTCATTTTAACCCATTCGTCAGCAATTTGCGCCGAGCCCAAATAAGGGTTCCAGGCCAGGCGGCCAAAGGCATACCAGTTGGCCTGCCCAAACGGATGACCAGTCCAGTTGCGGTCGGTGCCAATGTTGGAAACGCCGGCCATGCCCGTCAGTTTCTGTCCGAACAGCGAACCATCAATTGCTTTGGCCACTGTTGAACCTTCTCCTTTGGCATGGGAATCGGATTGAAGACATTCTTCATATAACGGAGCCAGATACACCAAATGCGTTGAAAAACCGAGGTACTCCTGTGTAATCTGAAATTCCGTCATCAGGTTGGTTTTCTCCATCCCTCCGAAGAGGGGATGAAAAGGTTCGCGCGGCTGAAAGTCGAGGGGGCCGTTTTTCACCTGAACAATCACATTGTCGCGAAATTTTCCGTCGAGCGGTTTGAATTCGTTGTAGGCTTGCTTGGTGCGGTCTTCGGGTACATGCTGGTCGTAAACAAAGGCTCGCCACATTACAATTCCATTGTGCGGCGCCACTGCATCGGCCAGCATATTTGCGCCTTCGGCCTGGGTGCGGTTATAATTGTGCGGACCAGGTTGCCCTTCGGAATCGGCTTTTACCAGAAACCCCCCAAAATCAGGAATCCAGGTGTAAATTTCCTCCACTTTTCTTTTCCACCACTCCTGAACCTGTTTGTCCAGCGGATCGGCAGTTGGCAGCTTGTCCAGCTCCATTGGCGCACTAAACCGTGCTGTGAGATAAACCTTCAAACCATAAGGGCGAAAAGCATCGGCCAGTGCTTTCACCTTTTCGAGGTAAACCGGAGTTAAAATCTGCGCATTGGCGTTTACGTTAGTCAAAACAGTACCGTTAATTCCCACAGAAGCATTGGCACGGGCATAATCGATATACCGGGGATGAATAACATCAGGCAGGCGAAACCAGTCCCAAAGCGAAAAACCGGCATAACCGCGCTCAACGGTTCGGTTCAAATTATCCCAGTGGTTTAAAATTCTGATTTGCGTTTTTGGAGAATCGACCACATTGAGTCCCGAAAGCGGTTGTTCCTGTTGCAAAATCTGCAAGAACCGGAATACTCCGTAAAGCAACCCCACTTCAGTATTTGCAGTAAGCAATAATTTGCTTTTACCATAATTTCGAATAACAAATCCCTCGTTACCTAAAGATTGCAACTCCGGCAGACTGACATTGCTTTTAATTGCCTCAAACCGATCAGGCAAACCAATCACCAGATTACTGTCATCATTTACCTGTTCAGAAAAATCAGGGTGGATTCCAAGCATTTTTGCAAGGCCGCTTTCCAATTCCTTTTTGGCCGCTTTCATGGTTGGAGTTTCTGCCTCAATCACAATATTTTTTACCTGATCTCTGTAATTCTGAGCCAAAACTTCATTTTCAACCGGTGCGTATCGCAGCCACAAATCGTATCCGTCTTCTGCGAACGTCCAAAACGCGACAAACACCAATAGAAAAGTAAAAATTCTTTTTTTATTCATAACAATAAGGTTAAAACTGGTTCGAAAACAAATTTAACCAGAAAAATTGGCATCAGGTAATTTTAATGGCCGTATTAGTAAATTTGAGTGCTTCCTGCATTATTCGGATACAACCCCATACATAAAGAGACTGTTTTAAATTTATCCATTTATTCTATTTTGTGTCTTTTTCACTCATACTGCTGCAAAATTTCCTTAAATAGCTATGGCTATTCGCGTCAATTTTGCCTTGTCTGAGCAAAAAATACATCAAAATATTTCTAAAAAACAAAATCAAAACAGTCTCTAAATTTGTTGATTTTATGGTATCCAATGAAAACTGAACATTCGTTTAATAAAGACCGAATGCTTAAAATCAGACTTTGTTCGCCGAAAAATTAATTCCAATCCGTTGATATGCACTGAGAAATTTTCACTAAAATTACATCCGTTTTTTTATTGTTCAAGAAGCGACAAATAAATAAAAAAAGAGTTTGACAGTTTCATTATCAAGCGACAATATAAATACGAAGCTTTAAATTTATGAAATTAGATATTCACTATGGGACATCATTTAATATTAGGTGTAATACAAACTGAATTGCTTATAAATCTGGCATTGCGGTTTGCCTTTAACCTTGCGGCAACTTTTGTGATCGTAGTTTTGCTGTACGCCCGGATCAGCAAGCGTAAAGAATTCTATTTCAGCTATTTTGCAATCAGCATTGCAGTTTTTTTCCTGGTTTATCTGCTTGAAAGCGTTACTCTGGAGCTGGGATTTGCGCTGGGGCTTTTTGCTATTTTCGGCATCATCAGGTATCGTACTGATACTATCCCGCCAAAAGAAATGACCTATTTATTCATCATTATCGCTGTTTCGGTTATCAACGCATTATCGAAAGAATACCTTGGGTATGTGGAACTCACTTTTGTGAATGTTCTGCTGATCGGGGCTTTATGGGGGCTTGAAAACATTCTGATGATGCGCCAGGAAAATTCAGTTTTGATTATTTATGACAATATTGAAAATTTAAAACGGGAAAATGAAGCCCAACTGCTTGAAGATCTGGAAAACCGCCTCGGTTTAAAAATTAAACGATACAATCTGGAACAAATCAACTACAAGCGTAAAATCGCACACATTAAAATCTATTTCGACAACAATGGTCAATCAATAATGGAAAGCAAATAATGAAAAGATTAGTACTCACCATATTTGCTGTTGTGTTCGGTGTAATCACAGCTCAGGCAAAAACCGAAAAATTCGGCACCTGGATTGAACTGGAATTCAGGAAAGATTTTCTGGAAAATTTTTCTTTCAGCCTTGTACCCGAAATTCGGTTTCAGGATCAGTTTAAGGTGGATGAATACATGATTCAGGGAAAACTTTCCTATGATGTTTTTTCTTTTTTGTCGGTTGCGGGCACCTACCGGCTTGGAACAGAAATCAAAAACAAGGGAAATGTATCATACAGCCGTTTTGCACTCGACGCACAGGCTTCAACCGATATAAACCGCCTGGAACTATCGCTGCGCGGCAGATTTACCAACTTTTCGGAACTTGATGAAGAAGAATCGAGCAAATACCTCAGACCACGGATAAAGCTGGAATACAAAACCAAAGGAAAAAGAATACGGCCATTTACCAGCTACGAACTCTTTCACAACATCACTACCGAAGAGTTGCAGAAGTCGAGATTTGATGTGGGCTTCACCCGCAGGATTGGCGACATCCACCGTGTTGGGCTGTATTACCGGCTTCAGGATTATTTCACCGACAAAGCTTCCATTCATATTCTGGGAATAGAGTACCGGTTAAGGTTTTAACTTTTATTCTCCGCCAATTACAATTAATTTTTCAGCATCGGTTCCTATTTGAACAGGAACAGAAAAAGTTCCGGGTTCGCCATCGAATTGATACAGATTCAATTCTGAATATTCTATTTCGATTTGTTTTGCTTTGTAACATTCTACAAACGACAGTTTGGGAAACATTTTCAAAAACAGCGAAACGCCCAAAACCGGCAACCATAACTTATTGAACTGATTCACAACAACAACATCAATCAATCCGTCGGACATACTTGCTGCAGGGGCAATAAAAGCATTGTTTCCAAACTGCCGCGAGTTGGCAAAACTGACCAGAAAAACCGTTTTTTCCAGGTAAAAATCGTCAACCTTCATTTTAATTTGAAAAGGTTTGAATGAGATACTTTCTTTTATGGTAAGCCAGACATAACGCAAAAATCCGCGCGACTTTTCCCCTGCCATTTTTTCTGCCACCCGGGCATCGAAGCCTGTTCCGCAATTGCCGAAAAATTTCTGGTTATTAAATCGGCAAACATCAATCTGCTTTTTGGTACCGGAAATCAGACGCTGTGCGCATTCCGAAATATCCACCGGAAGGTTCAGTTCGCGGGCAATTCCGTTACCTGAGCCCATTGGAATTATGCCCATGGGAACCGATTTTCCCAACAAACCTTGTGCAACTTCGTTCACTGTACCGTCTCCACCGGCTGCAATCACCAAATCAAATCCGGAAAGTGCTGCTCCTGAAGCAAGATCAGTTGCATGGCCACGAAATTGTGTATAAGCCACATCAATCTGCCAGTTATTCTTATGAAAAACAGGCACAACAGCATTTACCGCACTGGCATATTTTCTTCTTTGCCCGGCAAACTTGTTGACAATCAAAAATGCTTTTTTTGAATGGTTGTGCATCGCTTACTTAATTGGATTTTTCTGCCGGTTTTGTTTTCAGTTTCAACAAAAAAAAATGCTTTTCCGGATCTGCCAGCCTAATGAACAGAAAAAAGGAACCGCAGTTCTGTTTCTATCACGATTCCTTTTTCGCTGGTTTCTCTGAGAAAAACTTCTTTTTCAGAGAAATAGTTACACCTTGACAGTTGTCAGGCTACAGGTGGTTGCATTTCTGCAAAGTATTTGTAGAACAGCGGAATGGTTCGAATTCCGTTAAAAAACTGTTCCAGCGGGTAGTTTTCGTTGGGCGAATGAATGGCATCGGCTTCCAGGCCAAATCCCATCAAAACAGATTTAATACCCAAAATTTCTTCGAAAGTAGAGATAATCGGGATACTTCCGCCTGAACGCACCGGCACCGGACGTTTTCCGTAAACATCGGTGTACGCTTTTTCAGCTGCCTGGTATGCCGGAATATCAATAGGGCAAACATAACCCTGTCCGCCATGCAATGGAGTAACTTCCACCTTAACCGATTTCGGCGCAATGCTTTCGAAATGCTTTTTGAAAAGCTCCGCAATTTTCTCATGATTCTGGTTGGGAACCAAACGGGTGGAAATTTTTGCAAATGCTTTTGATGGCAACACGGTTTTTGCACCTTCGCCGGTATAGCCGCCCCAAATTCCGCATACGTCAAACGAAGGACGGATTCCGGTGCGTTCCATGGGCGTAAAACCTTCCTCGCCAGCCAGTTCCTCCACATCTATGGCTTTTTTGTATTCTTCAACGTTAAACGGAGCTCTTCCCAGCAACTCACGTTCTTCAGCCGAAACTTCCAGCACATCGTCGTAAAAACCGGGAATTGTAACCCTGCCCTTTTCGTCCACCATTTTGTCAATCATGGAACAAAGGACATTTATGGGATTGGCCACCGCCCCGCCAAACAACCCAGAGTGTAAGTCGCGGTTTGGTCCGGTAACTTCCACCTGCCAGTATGCCAGCCCACGCAATCCGGTTGTTATGGACGGAATATCGGCTGCAATCATCGAAGTGTCGGAAACCAGAATCACATCAGCTTTCAGCATTTCCTTGTGTTCTTCGCACCAT
>CAZCPH010000059.1:0-11919 GCA_964500105.1 uncultured Mariniphaga sp.
GTTTGATTGATTTCGGCGGACAGGCCCGCCTTCATTATCGCAGATGACAAAGGGAACGACTTCTTTAAGCAGTTATAATTCATTAAGGATTCCATCTTTTTGAACAGATTTTTCTGAAAAGGTTTCGGTTGGAACTTTTTTAAAACGGAAAAATCGATTTGATCAAAGGATGGAATCTTTTTTTTGAAGCATTTTTTAAAAATGAAATTTGAAATAAAGTGTGTAATTCAGAGCCCCAGACGGAGAATCTGTTGTTTCAAGGTTTTCATCCCATTTTAATCTTTTGTAGGCCGAACTAAAATTCACATTATCACCACTAATGGCAGCTCCCAGGGAAAACTTTTTTAATACCCTCATTTCGGCACCGGCATTAATGGTGTAGTAGAACTGCGAGTTGAATTTTTGCTTTTCTGAAAAAGTAACGGTATTGTCGGGCAGTACAATTTCGCCTTCCGATTTCATAAAATAAATGCCCATTCCCGCGCCCGCAAAAAGCGACAATCCCAGTTCATTGTCGAGCAATAAATAAAATTTGGGTTGAACACCAATCGCCAGGATGTCGGAATCGAAATATTGCCAACCCTGAAAATTTTGTTCGTAATTTTCTGTGATTTCAATCATTTCATTGTTGTTCAATGTGTTGTTGCCGGTTTTGATATTCAGTCCAATTCCCAAAAAATCGTGCATTTTTATTTCGTACTCCAAACCTAAAAAATAGTACGAATAACTATCGTTAGCACTGAACGGACTGCCAGCAAAAAAACTGATGCTGTGCCTTTCGTCCCGGTCCGTGTCTTTTTCTTCTTCTGGAAAAACGGAGTTTTTAAAATCAAGATTGGGTGTATTAATTGTTTGAGTTTTGGATGTAAAGGGTAATACAAAAGTCAAAAAAATAAAAAGCAGGTTGCGTAACATTTTAAATTCAGTTTATTTAGCCCGAAGTGAATTTTGTCTTTTTTAAAGAAGTGCTTACTCGTTAATACCGCAGAATATCATCAAGGCCTGTTTTCAACTCCAGAAGTTGTTGTTGGCTAATTTCCCCAATTTTTTCGACCAGTCGTTCTTTTGAAACCGACCGGATTTGAAAAATTACAACTTCTGATTTTTCGCTCAACCCGTTAGTTTGGTTTGGCGTTAGAACAACATTGCCTTTGTAACCTTTTATTTTGGTGGTAAGCGGGCAGGTTATCACCACAGGCATCATGCTGTTCAAAAGATTTCCGCTTAAAATGATTACCGGGCGAAATCCTTTTTGTTCGCTTCCCCGCACAGGATTCAGATCAGCCAGCCAAATTTCGCGCTGTTTCATAATTCCTGATTTTCCAACTGGTTAAGGTAGTCTGCCATTCCTTCCTCAGCCAGCTTAATAATGTTCAGGTCAGCGGCAGCCTGTTTGTATGATTTTACATACTCCGCACGGTTCAACTGGTCGAGATAAATTCGAAGCGCTTTTTCAATGATTTTGTTTTTCGGAACGGCCAGTTTATTTGCCATTTTACCAAGTTGGTCGAGAACATCGTCAGGAAGAGTACTTGTGAATGTTGTCATTATTTTCGTTCTATATTTATGAAATACAAATATAAATCAAAATTCACACGTTCGAAATTTCGGGCTCTGTTTGTTTTGTTTTTTTATTCAAAATAATCGGAATACGGCTCGCAGCAGGCAAAATATTCGCCTGGAGTAAAGCCGGAAAGGCTTTTGAAATCATGAATCATGTGCGACTGGTCGTAATATCCGCAATCGAAGGCAAGTTGGGTGAGGGAAATCGATTTCTGATTGAATTTGGTGTGGAGGGCATATTGAAAGCGTACTGTTTTCAGGAATTTTCCTGGAGAAGTTCCCACAAATGCCGAGAAACTTCGCTCAAACTGTTTGCGGCTCAGGCAAGCCAGTTCCGACAATTTTTCGGTGGAAACCAACCCTTTGGTGCGGTTGATTTCCGAAAGACATAAATTTATTCTGCTGAATTCGTGGTGTTTGTAATTGCTTTTCAGTCTTTTTAGCAAAAACTTTTCTGCTGTAAATACTTTCTCCTGAAATGAGTTGGTTTCCTGAAGTTTTACTTCCAAATCAATTGCTTCGTGGTTTACGATGAATACCAGCGGAACATTTTGCTCAAACAGTTGATTGATGGGAACATTAAAAATCTGTGCAGCCCCGTGCGGCTGAAAGAGAATGGAAAAGAGGGAAAGTTTGCCGGAAACCTGTAAATCGTAGAACCTGGATTGCTGACCGCAAACACAGGCATTTTCGGGGATTGACTTTCCGGAACCGGTTGTTTTGGGCCGTTCTCCGAAATAGAAAATGAGTTCCGGCAGGCCGCTGGGCACAATGCGCTGCATGTGCTTTTCGCCTGCCGGCAAACAGTTCTCCATAGCCCAGTATTTTTTAATGAACGGGGCCAGGGCAGGAGAGGGATATGCCGTTTGGAAAAGCATGAATTCAAACTTTTTTACTGCAAATATTATTTCTCCGCAAAATGTTTTGCACTAATAAAATAAGATCGCAATAAATTATTGACAGCGTTATCGGAATCATTTCCCAGCTCTTTAATCCATTGTGCGATGTCTTCATCAATTTTTAATCGTACTGACACCTTTTTCTGTGGATAAATGACAGCAGCGTCCTCCCAAAATTCAATATCTGTTGCAGGAATGTCAGAATAATTTATTTCTGATTCTTTGATATTATATTTTTTATTATCCTTTTTTTCTAAATTTTTCATGATAAATACTCCTTTCAATTTTGTTGGCCTTTCGTGCTGAAATAATCCGAATAGCTTGTTTTCTGTTTGTAAAGACAACAACGACTATTCCATTTTTAATAATTCCAAGTGTAATCCAGCGTTTTTCACCGTAATCTTTTCGTTTATCTTCTTTTATCAGATATGGGTTTTTGAATAATTGAATAACATCAGCAAAATCAATGTTGTGCTTTTCAAGATTCAAAAGGCGCTTTTTATCGTCCCATTCTAACAACATTTTTTTTCTTTCAAAATTAATTAATATCACATGAAATCAAAAAGCTTATCTATTTAAAAAATGTTTTCGGTTCTTTGCAAAATGAGGGTGAAAATTGCTGTTGGTTAAAAAGAACTATTGTCTTTAAACCAACAGCAAATCATTGAAAATCAGTCAGACTTTACTCCGCGTAAAGTCCCATCCGGTTGCCTTCGGAATCGGTGAACAGTGCAAACCAGCCGCGCCCTTCGGCTTCAATTTTTGTTTTGGGCTGAACCACTGCCCCACCGTTTTGAACGATTTTTTCGAGCACCGTTTCCATGTTTTTGCCCGCATTCAGACTCACAATTACGCCTTCTTTCGATGGTTTAAAACCCGGAGCAAACGAAATGGCGCCTTCGCCGGAAGGGAAACATGCCATTTTTTCTTTACCGAAATCCATTCCTTCCAAATTGAGGTTAAAAACTGCGTTGTAAAAATTTACTGCGCGTTCGAAATTTTCTGCCGGGATTTCCACCCATGAAATGATTTTTTCCATTTTCTGAAATTTTTAAAATTTGACTTTTATTTGACCCAACAAAGATATTTCCCGGGCGCCATTCAAAATTGGAAATTTGCGACATTCTTTAATTGATGTGATTTTTGAAAAACTCCACTATTTCATTTTTAACTTCTTCGGGTTGTTCGTGACCCATTCCGGGAAAAGTTTTAATTGTTGCATTCATGTTTTCCTGACCGTAAATTTCCCTGCATTTTTGCCAGCGGGCAGGTTGCATCTCTTCGCCAAGGAGTTTGAAAACCAGTTCCCGTTCATCCAAATCGTACCCGTCTTCGTAAGGAATGGCGTCATTGTCGTCCAGTTCGCCCATAAACAAAAACTGCGGCGTGTTTTTAAATGCTTCGGCATTAAACGGTTTCTCAAACAAATCCTGAAAATCATTCACCCCCAGTGGAAAGTTTAACGGTTCATTTTCCAGTTCTTCAAGGGGAAGAATGAGCAGTCCGTTTACACCACCGGCGGCAGCAGCCATTACTTTTTCGGGATGAACTGCCGTAAACCGGTTTACAAACGCTCCTGAAGCAGAAAAGCCTGTCATCAGAAATTTGTCGTTTAGCCGAAATTCTTTTTCTGCGAGTTTCTTTTGGGCATCTTCTACCATAGCCAGCAGTTGAAGGTCAATTCGTTCCAAATCATTTCCCTTTTGACGGGCTAAATCGCGGTCGAAGGCGTGGGTGTAAATTTTCCAGTTGGTTTCGGGTCTTGGAAACACAGGAACAAGCAGCGGATATCTGAGTTTTCGTGCCACGTAATTTCCGGTATAAAACTCCCTGCCGGCTGTTCGTTTGGCTTTTTCAACGTGCTTTTGCAGGTCGTCGTCAGCAAATCCCGAGTTGTTGGGTTCCACAATCAAAACCAGTTCGTTTTGAACACTTATTTTATCCGGAATAAAAAGAAAATAAGGAAAGTTGAACCCGCTTTCCGGCTGAGCTTCGGTAAAAATTAATTTTCCGTTTTTTACGCCATTCTTACACGAACCCATCAGAATAGAAATCGCAATTATGCAAAAATACAATGCAAACGAAAGTTGGATTTTTTTTCGCGTTTTTGGTTCTGTCATCCCTTTATTTTTTTTGTTAGTCGGATAATGGCGGGCAGAATTACACATGCTGAGTGTTGTATCGGATATCAGTTATTTCGAGTTTGAGCCATGTCCACGGCCCTGATTCCAGCATCCACGTGGCTTCCATTTTTGAAGGAATTTTAATGCCATTAAATTCAGCATGTTCCTGTGCGTTAATTATCCATTCGTAACGCTTTGAATCCGCTGCATTTCCCATATAGCGAAGGGCAATAAATTTTTCGAAAAACCCACCGTTATTGAAATAGAAAGTGCCCGTGCCGGTTGTTCCCTTGAAATTCATGGTTGCCCTGGCAGAGTTTTCGTCCAATTCTTCCCACGAAATATGCGGGCTTACCATTCCTGAAGGAAACCAAACGGTTTCGCCAAGGTAGCGCTGCAATGTGCCTTCGTCCATTTTTTCACCGGTTTCTTTTCCGAGGTTAAAAAGCCCGTTCAGCGTCATTTGCATTTCGCCTTTGCCGTCGATAAATTTATCGCGCCCGAGCACCGAAATAAAGGGAGCCATTTTCAACCGCACCGTCCATATAAATGCAGGTTTTTCGGCGTTAAAAAATTGTTGCGTAACGGCATGTTTCCATTTCTTTTGCTCCGGTTTCAATTTCATTTGAAAGCTTTGCTTCAAAGCAACAGTTCTGGCTTTTTCTTTGCCAACTGCTCCCGAAACTTTCAGCCATTTTTGGATGGGTGCAGGCAGGTGAATAATTTCTTCTTCAGTAAAAATCTCTCTTTTCTTAGAGGCAGTGTTTTTCAGTACAAGCGAAGTTTCTTCTTTTATTTTTTGCCGGAATGAACTCATTTTTTGAATTTTGAATCCTGCTTATCTTTTCAAATTCTTCTCATAAATTTCAATCCACTCTTCTACGGTCATTTTTCCTGCCAGTTGGCCAATTAATTCAAACGGAATATCTTGCGGCTTTTTAAACCGCAGGCAGCTTTTGCCCATATCCAACTTTTTTAAGCTGTGGTTCGGAAATTCCTGAACAAACCAGTCCATCAGGTTTTTATTGGCATACAACCCGAAATGATACACTGCAATGTGGTTTTTTTGTGCTGCCAGATTAATGAACGGAAGCGGCAATTCCGGATTTGAGTGGTATCCTGCAGGATAAACTGATTTTGGCACCACATAGCCAATCATTCCGTAACTCATTTCTTCGGAAAAATTTTTAGGCAGATTATCAAGAATTACTTTTCTGAGTTTTGAAATGGCTTCTTTTCTGTCATCAGGGAGTTGTTCAATGTATTGTTCCGGTGTGGAAACTTCAATTTTCATTGTTTCAGAAATTAGGTAAAAGTTCGATGAACCGGCTAAAAAGAGAAGGACGAAGTAAAATGGGAAATACAAATCCGAAAACGGCTCCCAGAAAGTGTGCATCGTGCGCCACATTGTCTGTTTTGCGTTTGCTCATCTGGTAGGAATAGATGAGGTAACCCACTCCAAAAACGATTCCCGGAATGGGGATGATGGCAAACAGGTAGAGCATTTCCCACGGATCGAGAAAAATGAAGGTGAACAGCACTGCCGATACTGCTCCGGAAGCTCCAACGGCGTTGTAATAGTAATCGTTCTGGTGTTTGATGAGGCTCCAGACGTTGGAAACCAGGATTCCGCCCAAATAAAGAATAATGAAGTAGAATTCGGCCCGGTTTCCGAAAAAATAACCGAAATAATTTTCAACGCTTCTGCCAAAAAAATAGAGTACCAGCATGTTCACAATCAGGTGGGTCCAGCTTACGTGCACAAACGCATGCGAAATTAACCGGTAATACTGCTTCCGGTGAACTACCTGTGCAGCATTAAATTGCAGTTTTTCCATGAGTGCAATATTCTGGAACGCCAGAAACGATACAACACCGGTAATTCCGATTATGATATAAGTTATCATTAGTGTAAAATTTTGTAAATCAATTCTTTTTGAAGATCACCAGAGTCGGTCAGTCCGGAAACGCCCATACCCTTGCTTTTCAGGTCGTATTCACGCAAAATGCCCATAATTTCATACAATTTTGTAGGATTGTACTTTTTTGAAGCACCGATAATTTTCTTGATATAATAAGGACTTCCTCCGATGGTATTTATGGCTCCCTGCTCCGATTTGTCTTTCAGAAAATGATAAGCAAATATTTTGGAAAAATAACCAAACAGTACTACAATTGTCATTTGTATGGGGTGCTGCTTTGGATTGGCTCCAAAGTAGTTGATTATTTTGTTGGCTTTCAGAATGTTTTTGGTGGCCAGGGCATCCTGCAGTTCAAGAATGTTGTAATCTTTGCTCAGTCCAATGTTTTTTTCGATGTGTTCAGGTGTAATCCGGTTGGTTTCGTTTACGGCAATAACCAGCTTATTCAGTTCGTTGGCAATTTTACCGAGTTCGGTGCCCAGCGAGTCGGTTAAAATCTGGCAGGCTTGTGGTGTGATGGTGTAATCGTACTGTCTCAGGTATTTTTCAATCCAGGCAGGAACCTGGTTTTCCCACAATTTTTTGGTTGTGAGGATAACCCCTTTCGATTTTATTGCCTTGTGCAGTTTGGTGCGGGCATCCAGATTTTTGTATTTGTAATTGAGCACCAGAATTGTGGAAGACAGCGGATGTTCGGCATAAGGTGCCAGGTCTTCAATTTTTTTCAGGCTTTGCGCTTCTTTTACAATAATTACCTGTTTTTCAGTCATCATAGGATAACGCAGCGACGCTTCGGCAACGGTACGTGTTTCGGTATCTTTACCGTAAAAAATAGTTTGGTTAAATCCTTTTTCCGCTTCAGGCAGTACATTCTTTTCAATATAGTTTGAAACCTGATCGATAAAATAAGGCTCTTCGCCCTGAAGAAGGTAAATGGGGTGATACACCTTCTTTTTCAGGTTTTGCATGATGGTTTCAAAATCCATATCAGAATTTTAAGTGTTTTACAGAAAGTCCGTTGTTTTTGATTTCCAGCAGCGCGTCAATTCCGGCCTGAATGTGCACATCCACATACTTCAGGGTTACCAGTTTGTCGCTTTCGCTGGTTTTTACTCCCGATGATATCATGGGTTGGTCGGAAACCAGCAGCAGCGCACCGGTAGGGATTTTATTGGTGAATCCTACCGTAAAAAGTGTTGCTGTTTCCATATCAATGGCTATTGCGCGGGTTTTGGTGAGGTATTTTTTAAACTTTTCATCGTATTCCCATACCCGGCGGTTGGTGGTGTAAATTACACCTGTCCAGTAATCGTGGCCACTGTTTCGCAAAACGTGTGATACCGCACGCTGAATATTAAAAGCGGGCAGAGCAGGTACTTCCGGAGGCATGTAGTCGGAAGATGTTCCTTCGTTTCGTATGGCAGCAATGGGCAGGATAAAATCGCCCAGCTGGTTTTTCTTTTTCAACCCGCCGCATTTTCCCAGGAAAAGCACTCCTTTGGGTTTCAGTGCGCTAAGCAAATCCATTATTGTTGCCGCATTGGGGCTGCCCATACCAAAATTGATGATGGTAATTCCCTCAGCTGTGGCGTTGGGCATATTCTTGTCGGCGCCAACAATGGGCACTTCAAAACGCAGAGAAAACTTTTCCACATAATTGGCAAAATTGGTGAGCAGGATGTATTCTCCAAAATCTTCCAGTTTTTTTCCGGTATAACGCGGAAGCCAGTTGTCTACAATTTCTTTTTTTGTTTTCATTCTTAAAAATTAAAACAGAATCACTTATTTTGTTCAAACAGCAGGTCAACACAAAAGTACATTTTTCCGGTTGGCCTGCAATATTTGTTTACAAGTTAAGAGGGTAAAATTTATGCAGGAGCTGAATCTTCCGGCTTACGAATTCAGAATAAAAACGGAGCGTACAAAAAAGTACATTTTTGATACTGTGCGCAAACGGTTTGTATTGCTAACACCAGAAGAATGGGTGAGGCAACATTTTATACGGTATCTCATCGAAGAAAAAAATTACCCGGAATCGCTTATGGCGGTGGAGAAACAGATTACGTTAAACGGTAAACTTTTCCGTTTCGATTTGCTGGTTTACCGGCGAAACGGACAACCGTTGCTTATCGCCGAATTTAAGGCTCCCGGCGTAAAAATTTCGCAGGATACGTTTGACCAGGTTGTACGCTACAACATGAAACTGAAAGTGGAAAGGGTAGTGGTTTCAAACGGTTTGCAGCACTTTGTTTGCGAGATTGATTATCAGCAAAATAGTTATAAATATCTGAGAGAAGTTCCGGAATTTTAGATTTGTATAACCTCTTTTTTGGCGGCATTCCCTACTAAATACTTGAACCATCCTTTCCGGAAAAACTTTCCTGCAAAACTGTTAATATTATGATTTTCAGGATTTATACTTTACGTTCAGTCTGTTTTGTAAGAATACATTTGACTGTTGTAAGCGTTAAGATCGATAAAATAAAGTCGGTCTTCAAGCGAAAAAACAGAAGCCAGGAGGTGATGGGGAAGTGGCAACGGTATTAATGAAACCGGAATCCATCTGTCGGTCTCTGTATCATATCGGTAAATTTTTTCCTCATAATTTAAATCGCAAACATATCCGTTGTCTTTATAGCTGAATCCAAAAGAATGTGCACTGTAGTAATTTTTGCTGAAACTATTTTCTGTTTTTTCAATCCAAGTGTCATTTGTGTCGTCGTATTGAAATGTTTTTCCGTAGGTAACCATAAAAGCTTTATTGTTGCTTAAAAAAGCGTACCCAAACGAATTCGTGAACGATTCCGGAAAATTATTCAGTTTTTCATACTTCTCATCCGTAAAATTGCATTTCCAGTGTTCCCCGTTACCGGTAATAATATGTATTGCGTTATTGAGTTTGAAGTATGTCGCATTTGTGAATTTAAAAGGCAAATCTTGTTTTCTTTGCCATTGTCTGGTTTTTAAATTGAACGCCCAAAACTCTTCCTGCAAATTGAAATCCCAGTGGCCTCCAACCAGATAAAGTGTATCGTTTAGTACAATATGCAAACTGTTTTCGTATCTGTCAGCAGGATGCGAAGCAGTAGTTTCCTCACTCCACTTGTCAGTTTGCGGGTCATATATATGGATGATTTCTCTGAACTGTTCGAGCACCCAGGCTTTGTTCTGCCAGGTAAAAGCTTTTCCGTTTTGTACCGGATAGGCGATGCTTGTTCTCTTTTCCCATGCGGGCAAAATGGTGTAGCTTTCCTCAAATTCGACTGATTTCAGTCCGTTTACAATTTTAACGGTTGCCGGATATTCTTCAAACAATAAAAAATAAGGCTGTGAGGGAACTACTGCTATTATTTCAGTATCACTTACAGCTGTTAAAAATGCTTTTTCTGTTCCAAAATAGATTTCCGTAGTTTCTCCGTTTTTGGTGAAATTACTTCCTGAAATAGTTATATACTCACCCGAATATCCTTTAAGTGACGAAATACTGGTTATTTCCGGTCCTTTGATGGTTAATTTTTCACTGCTGATTACCGAATCCTCTCCGGCGATAACTTTTAGCTGCGCTTCTCCAACAAAATCAGATTCAGGAATTTTAAACACGATGGTATCGGTTCTCTGGTAAAGTATTTCGGCCTGCTGGCCGTTAACTCTGACTTTATTGCGGGAAGGATTTAGGCTGAAATTTGAACCTTTAATTGTTACTGTGGTGCCATCAAACCCTTCGTTCGGGGAAAAGTTTTCGATAACCGGTGTTTTTGATCCTTTGCTTAAAAATTCAACTTCATTTCCCAAAATCAAAAATTCAGGGGTTTGAACATACGCCCTGTAGGTGTAAACTTCGTTAGTTTTCAGGTCGGATGAAACGCGTAATGAAAAATCATCAGTGCTTTTTTCACCACTTATGGACCAGGTGAATTGCGCACCGGAATTTCCCCATCTAAAGCCATAATCTGTTATGTTAGTCTTGGCTTTTTCTATTATTTCGGCCGAAAATGTAACACCGCCGGAATCAGCATTTTTTACAGGCTTCGAAATAACAACCGGAAAATCTTTGGGCTGAATTTCAGCTTCCTGTTTGCACCCCGTGATTGCAACCAACAGGAAGAGAACAATATGTAATTTTAACCAATCCATTTTAAAAATGAATACCCGTAACAAACTGCCAGTCGGAAACAGTTAATGATCTTTCGTCGCCGAACAGTCGATTATGCCTGATTTCAAAAGAAAGTGCGTTTCTGTATGTGAGATCATATTCCAGGCCTCCGCCAACCGCGAATCCTGTTTGCCAGTCGTCGGGGCCGGGAACATTTTCCAGAAGATTATACTCAATAACACCGTCACGAACTACAGTTTCCAAAAGCTTTTCATCGTTTTTGAAATGGTAATTTACAATACCTCCGGCATTTAAAAAAGGTCTGAGTTTTACCGCTGGATAGGAATAACGTATAAGAAAAGGCAAATTCAATGCACTTGTGTTGATAACAAAATCGATTTCCATATCATCCAAACGTTCATTATGCAAATACCCGTGGCTGGAATGTGACAGTTCAACATGCCACGAAAAATCAGGTATCCGGATGGGCACGTCCAAAAAAAGTCCATACAGGAATGCCCCTTTTGGAGTGTAATCCAGCAAATTCAGATAATGGATTGCGGGAGTGGAAGGTCCGGAAAATTTTGAAAATTCGTACCCCGCCAAAATACCAAATTTAATATGAGGAAATGGTCTCCGGACACATTGGTTGTATCTTTCTGTAAACAGCGATAACGAGTGTTTATTGAACCGAACCAGCTTAGCAGCATCATTTACAGCGCTGCAATCGGCAGTATAGTTTTTCAGTGTATTTCTGAAATATCCGGCACTTCCTTTTTCTCCTTTCGGTATTTGCACAATTCCGTCATTCTTTTTTTCCAGGAAGAATGTTTGAGCATCTTCATCAGCATAAAAATAAAGATTGGTTTTACCTTCCACCAATTGTTCAAGGAATACCAGTTTGGAGGTATCTCCATCGAAGATTCTTTTTGAGACAAACACCTGATCTGAATTTAACCATGATATTTTGCGAAAAAACGGGACGTATGATTTGATAAAACCATATTCTGTAATCTCATCAGGATAAATTTTGATTATTTCATCCCTTTTTACCAATTGCATGTACCTGGAATTCAACACCGGACCACCATCTTTCAATCGAACTCCTGCGTTCATGCTGGTGTCGGTTTTGAAGTAACCAATCTGGCCAAAAACCAGCTGTGGCAACAGCCAGAAAAGAAAAGCGGCACTGATTAGTTTTTTCATGTACACCGATTTAACAAGAGTCAGATTTTCGGCGAATTTTTCCCCGGGAAATGTTCGTACCACTCTTTCCAGAATAGCTGCACTTCGGTTTTCATCTCTTTGTGCAAAGTGAG
>CAZCPH010000060.1:0-6451 GCA_964500105.1 uncultured Mariniphaga sp.
TGCTGATGATGGGATTGTTACCATGAAATCTACCCTGCTTGAAGATGGACGAATGAAAATGGAGGGAACAGCTGAAGACATGGAAGAGTTTAAAAAACGGTTTGCCAATTTCAATAGTTTCGAAATAGAAACCGACAGTCTCGGAAATATCTTCCTGGTTAAGAAAAAAGAGGAATTGCCAAAAACGCTGAATGGCGACGAGCAAATTTTCTTTATAGTTGAAGAAATGCCCGAATTTCCCGGTGGAGAACTGGAACTCCGGAAGTTTATTGCCAACAATATCAAATATCCGGTGGCAGCCCAGGAAAAAGGCATTCAGGGGCGGGTTTACGTTACGTTTGTGGTGGATAAAAACGGGGAAGTAGCTAATGCAAAAATTGCCCGTGGCGTTGATCCTGCGCTTGACAAAGAAGCTTTGCGCGTGGTAAACAGCTTGCCCAAATGGATTCCCGGCAAACAACGCGGACAAACTGTGAATGTAAGTTACACTGTACCAATAAATTTCGCATTGCAGTAATGGAATAATATTCCCTGCGAATGTGATTTTTTCTTTTTTGGGTTTTTCGCGTTCGCGGGGAGATTTAAACTTTTAGGTTATGAAGGCAGTTTATTTTGCGGCTCTCTTTTTTTTGTTGCAGATGAATTCCTTTTCGCAGGAAAAAATTGATTTGCTCATTCTGAATAAAAAGTTTGAAGAAGCTTTGCACCAAATCGAAAACCGAATTGAAAAACATCCTGAAGGGGCGTTGTATTTTAAAAAAGGATTGGTGCTGAATTCCATGCAAAAATTTCAGGAGGCGGCGGCAGCATTTTCAACAGCACTGGAATTTGAGCCAGAAAATACGGATATTTTGATTGAACTGGCAGATGCACTTGCAACGCTCGGAAATTATCACGATGCCAGACCGTTTTACGAAAAAGCAGCACGTATGCAGCCTCAAAACCTCGTGTTAAAAGGGAAATTGGGAAGAAATTACATTCAGCATGATAACTACCGGAAAGCCTTTCGTGTTTTTGAGGAAATTTATCAGGCCGATTCCACCAATGTTTACTGGAACAAGCAGCTGGCCTTTTGTGCAAGTCAGACAGGCAATAAAAAACAGGCGATTGATTTGTATGAACAGGTAATTCAAATGAATGCGGGCGATTACTCTTCGTACGTGAATTTAATTCGCTTGTACCAGCAAACCGAACAGTTTGGCAAGGCGCTGGAAATCATTGAAAAAGGAATGGGAAGTTTTCCGGATAATGCCAGCTTTTACCAGCTTCAGGCAAACCAGCTTTTTGGCAATAAACAGTACGATTTGGCCCGGCAGGCGTTCGAAAATTATTTTACTGCCGGAGGCGATTCGATTTATAAAGTGTTGTTAAATTACGGAATCAGTCTCTATTTTTCGGGAAATGAAAATAGCGCCATTAAAATGCTTGATATTTGTGCCAGTCAGGTTGCCAACGATCCTTACGCTTTGTTTTACATAAGCCTTTCGTATAAAAAACTGGCTCAGTACGAAGTTTCTGAAGCTTACATGAATGCAGCAATTGAAGCGGCAACACCGTTTTATCTGCCCGAAATGTACCATCACCTCGGACAAATTTACGGGCAGCAACGGAAATTTGAAGAATCGATTATCGCCTTGAAGAAAGCCAATGAGCTCGACCCTGAAAACCATGAGGTTTTGTTCGAAATTGCAACAACCTACGAAGAATTCAATGCCAACAAAACCCTGGCACTGAACTACTACACCATTTATTTGAAAGAGGCTGGGGGAGCTGCAAAAAACGGAAATTACGCGCTCGACCGAATTCAGAAAATTAAAGAAGACCTGTTTTTTGAGGAGTAGCCGTTTTTAAAGTCCTGTTTGCTTTAATCCTGTTTTTCCCCGCACCAGGTTGGCCAGCTGAATCCGGTTTTTCACCTGCGTTTTGGTGTAAATATGGTGGGTGTGGTCTTTCACGGTTTGTAGTGTAATAAACAGTTTTTCGGCAATGGCTTTGTTGGTTTTTCCCGAGCAAATCTCCAGAACAATTTCGGCTTCACGCTTCGAAATCTCAAATTCAGTACAGAATGTTTTGAAATCTTTTTTCGATTCTGAAGTTTCAGCCGCAGGAAATTTAACAAACAGTTTAATGCAAAAAGGAAGAACAGCACTGATACCAAATAAAAAAAGAAAAGAGAGGTTGATACCAATGAATCCAAAATAGCCGAAAAACCACAAAGCAACCGAATACAAAATCACTCCGGAAAAATAGGTAAAAATGCATTTTTTGAATTCCTGCAGTTTAAAAACTATTGCTGCTTTGCTGTTGGGTTTTATAAACGGGAAAATGAAAGCCATGTGGAACAGAAAATTGACAATCAGGAATATGCGAATAAGAAAAATTTGAGGTTTAACCGGAAGTTCAATATAATTGTTTTGAAACAAAAAGGCAAAAGTCATCATTAAAAACAAAAATCCGGTGAAATAACTGTAAATCCAGAGTTTTGAATCGTTGTATCCATTTACATTGAACGCAAATTTCAACAGCATGAACCAGCTGCCAATCAGAAACGGAATACCGATTATTGGCACAAAAAATGCAATTTTTACCGCCAGTTCTTCATCCAGGTTAACATCATTAATTATTGCACGAAGCAAAATATTTCCCCAGATGGCATAAATAAAAAAGGAAAAAAGCAGAAGTTGCTGAAAAAGCAAAATTTGCAAAACGGGCAGTTTTTGTTCGTGAGTTAACTGATAAGACAACAAAGAACCAATGACAGCCAAACCGGTTGTTGCAACAAATGTTATCAGGTACGAAAGATTCTCAACGAGCATTTTAATTCAAACTTTGGTCGTGTTTAATTATTTGTTTTTACGTTCGTGCAGACAGTAAAAAAAAACAGAAACATTTTGGTTTATATCTCCCTGTTGATTTAATGGCCTTACACTGTAAAGCTGTTTTGCACACCGAAAGTGCTATAAATAAAGGCATACCAAAGTAGTGATTATTTAATTTCCTACCAAGGTAGGTAGGATATTTTTTTCTTGCACCTTAAATTTGATGCATCAATGTTCGAAACAGAAAATTTTAAAACAAACAAAATGGAAAACGAAAAGTATTTTAATCTGGTTCCCTCGGTGGGAGGAAGTTTTAGTTACGGATGGCGGAAAATGTTTGAGAAAGCATTTTTGCCTTTGTTGCTGGCTGTTATTATTGCCGGTTTGTTAAACGGACCGGTTACCGCCAACTGGAAAGCCGATGACGGCGATTGGTTTAACTTCGTATGGATGTTGCCCATTGCACTGTTTAGTATGGCCTATGGATTTCTGTTTATGCCGGTTATCAACTACGGCGAAAACTACCTTTTTTTAAAAGCCATGCGCGGAGAAGATGCAGATATCAAATACCTGTTTGACGGATTCAGAACCAAATACCTGAAAATTGTGCTGGCAAACCTGATTGTGGTGGCGCTGACTATCATCGGTTTTATCATGCTCATTGTTCCCGGAATTATTGTTTTATGCCGCCTCGCATTTGTTTCATATCTGATTATGGACAAAGACCTGGAACCCATGCAGGCTGTGGAAAAAAGTTGGCAAATGACCCGCGGTCACGGCTGGAAAATTTTTGGGATGGGAATTCTTGCATTTTTCCTTTACATCGGTGGAATAATCGTTTTTATTGTGGGCGTTCTCATCTCAATCATGTGGGTACATTCGGCATTTGCAACGCTATACCAATCGGTACTGAACCAGAATGACGATGATAACCCCATTCCAATTTTGGGTGTAAACGAAGTTTAAAAATCAATCTTGTAATTATATAGAGGCCGGTTTGAATAAAATTCAGATCGGCCTTTACTTTTTTCTTTTCCTGATTGTTACTTTTCAGGAATGATTATTTTTGGAACATGAAGAAACTAATACTTTTAACCTTGCTGTTTACTTTGGTTGTGCAGCTTTCAGCACAATACTTTCAAACCGGGCAAGATCCGGCTTCCATTCGCTGGCGGCAGCTGAATACACGAAATTTTCAGCTGATTTATCCGGATTATTTTGAAAATCAGGCTCAAAAGCTGGCGTGGACACTCGAAACAGTGTATCCTTACGGCAGTTTTTCCTTAAAACACAATCCTGGTAAAATGCCGGTTGTTCTGCACACGCAAACCATAAAATCGAACGGTCTGGTGGCATGGGCTCCGCGCCGTGCCGAATTTTATACCACACCGCATCAGGGCATTTATCCGCAGGACTGGCTGGAACAACTGGCGCTGCACGAGTTTCGACACGTGGTTCAAATCAACAAAGTAAACAGTAATCTTCCAAAGTGGTCAAAATTTCTTTTGGGTGAACAGGCAACTGCCCTTGCATTTGGTGCCTGGTTACCCTGGTGGTTTATAGAAGGTGATGCCGTGGTTACCGAAACGGCCTTAAGCAATTACGGCCGTGGACGGCTTCCCTCGTTTCTCATGGAACAACAGGCGCAAGTGGTTGAAAAAGGTGTGTTTTCTTACGATAAAGCCTATTTTGGTTCATACCGCGACTTTGTTCCCAATCATTACACAATGGGGTATTTTCTTACCGGAAATATCAGAACAAAATACGGCAGTTCGGTTTGGGAAGAGGTTTTAACACAGGTTGGGAAAAAACCATTGTCGGTTTTGCCCATGCGTCAGGTGTTGAAAAACCGCACAGGAATGAATTCCGCCGAAAATTACCGCTCTGTTTTCGATAGTTTACGTGTTAACTGGGAAGAAGCTGACAAAAATTATTCGTTCGTTCCGGTGAAAGAAATTTCACAACCGGGAAAATTTTTTACCAGCTACATCTATAATCACTGGATGAACAATTCCACACTTTTGTCCTATAAAACGACTTTTAATCAAATTCCTTCGTTTGTTCAGATCGATTTCAGCGGTACTGAAAAAAAAGTGGTGCTTCCCGGAAACATTTTCAGAGAATCGGTGAACGGGCGTGAAAACTGGATGGTCTGGTCGGAACAGGTACCTGATTTAAGGTGGCAACACAGTGGACGCTCAATAATCAGGCTGTTGAATGTTCAATCAAAATTACGCATGAAAGTTGAGCCTGAGTTTAAAGCGTTCAGCCCGGCAATTTCACCCGATAAAATGAAAATTGCAGTTGTGGAAACAGATTTCTCAAACAACTATTATCTGTCGGTTTACCGGCTGCACGACGGAGAGCTGATTAACCGGTTTCAATCCGATGAGAACAACTACTTTTTTAGTCCCGAATGGCTCAATGATGAAAAAATTGCGGTTGTTATTCTTACTGACGATGGCAAAAGACTGGCAGAGGTGGATTTTAATAGTGCAAAAATGAATCTGCTCACAACCCTCAATCTGAATGATGTAAAACAACTAAAACTTTCGGGAGAATGGTTGTATTTTATCAGTTCCTATTCGGGAAAAAACAGTTTATACCGGTTGAACCTGGATTCAAAACAAATTGAACTGGTTTATGAACCCCGGTTTGGTGCAGAGTCACCGGCAGTTTCACCCGATGGCAGGTCGGTTGTTTTAAGCGATTATACGGCCGATGGTTTTCGGTTAATTGAAGTTCCCACGAGTCACGAGAAGGTTGTTTCTGTTGAGCATGTTGAAAAGGGCAAGTATCCGCTGGCAGAAAAACTTGCTGCACAAGAAAACGGTGTTCCTGTATTTCCTGATTCGCTTTCAGCAACTTACACCTCAGAAAAATATTCGAAAACAAAGCAGCTTTTAAATTTTCACAGTTGGGCACCGGTTAATATCGATGTAGAAGATTACGAGTTTTATCCGGGAGTTAGTTTGATGTCGCAGGATAAACTGGGAATTTCAGAACTAATTTTGGGATACAAGTGGGATTTAACCGAACAAACCGGAAGGTTTCTGGCCGACTATTCGTTTAAAGGCTGGTATCCGGTTATCGACCTGAAGTTTTCTCATGGTCCGCGGGCTTCCGAATACTGGCAGATTGAGCAACAGGTGAATAATCAGGGTGCGGTAATGAGCCAGGATACCTTACTGAAGCGTTACACCTGGGGACAGACCAATACCAGTGTTAATGTTCGGTTGCCGTTGAACCTTGAGCGTGGCCCGTTTAACCGTTTGTTTCAGCCCGAGTTGCAATACACTTTTAATTCTTACCGGAAGCACGAATCCACACCTGAACAGTTTCACGCCGGCGATTTTCATTCGCTGGGCTACCGGGTCTATTTCCATCAGTTGCTTAAACAAAGTTACCTCGACATGTATCCTGATTTCGGCCTGGTACTCGATGGCGTTTACCGGCATTCACCGTTTGGAACACTAACGGCAGGGCAGTTAAAAGCCTTGCAGTCTGTGCTTTATCTGCCGGGATTTATGAAAAACCATGGCATTAAAATTTACGCTGGTGCACAACAAAAGGAAGCCAACGGAACGCTGGGTTTTTCTGATGTGGTTAGGTATGCCAGGAGCTGGGGCAGG
>CAZCPH010000060.1:6461-11880 GCA_964500105.1 uncultured Mariniphaga sp.
AATATACACCGGTGGCGCCGATTATAAGCTGCCGTTGTTATATCCCGACTGGAATTTCTGGGGATTGCTTTATGTGCGACGTGTAAAAGCCTCTCTGTTTGCCGACTACACCCGGCTTAAAGGAAATTTTTACAGCAGGGGGGAAATTATTGGAAAGTTTACAGAGGATATATCCTCATTGGGAACGGAATTGACTTTTGATGTGAATATGCTCAGGTTTTATGCTCCTGCTGAAATTGGATTCAGGACTTCATACCTGCCTGAGATGAAGAATGTTTACTTTAATTTTTTGTTTTCAATCGACTTCACCTCGTTTTAATGTAATTACTGTAACTTCTCCCGGCATGTCCAGTCGCCAGGGCATACCAACAGTGCCAAGTCCGGTGTTTACATACAACACCGAATTTCCGCTTTGGTATATTCCCCCCCAGTTTTGCCGCGTTAGCCAGGCCAGACTGAACGGAATTCCTGCAAACCTAATTCCCCACTGCATTCCGTGGGTATGCCCCGACAGTGTAAGTTCGATGTTCTCTTTTCCCTTTATTTTGCTTTCCCAATGTGCAGGGTCGTGTGTCATTAAAATCGTAAAAGCTTCTTCGGGAATTTTTCCAATTGCTTTATCCAAATCGGCATACTGAGGAAAAGGCGGATGTCCCCAGTTTTCTACTCCCGCAAGAAAAATTGAATCCTGACCGCTTTTCAGTACAGTAAATGCATTGTTTAACAGCTTAAAACCTGCTTCTGACTGTTTGTTTTGTATGGCTTCAAAATTGCCTTGTTTCTGTTCCAGACTTTCCCAATTGGTATAATCGCCGTAATCATGGTTTCCCAGAATAGAATAAGCCGGCGCTATTCCGGCAATTTCTCTGAGTGCCTTATCGTAGCCATCCAATTCTCTGGCGAAATTGTTTACCATGTCGCCTGTAAACAATATTACGTTTGGATCTGCATCATCAAGTTTTTGGATTGTCCTGCTCAGAAACTTTTCAGGATTAAGCATTCCACCTAAATGAATATCAGATAGTTGTGCAATTTTGTATTGATCAAAACTTTCAGGAAGATTGGGAAAAACCAGGTCAACAGTGGAAACTTTCAATTGCCTGCTACCAGCAAAAGTTCCGAAAAGTATTCCGGTGGACAGCGAAAGCGCAATAATGAAACCGGCATAGGAAATGACGGGTTGTTTGATAAATTTTCTGAATCCGGTTTGCAAAAGATACGAAAATGTCATTGGTAAGTTAAACACAAAAACGGCAAAAAGAAGCGTGTTGTAAAAAAAATATACAGGGTAATTGGTTGCTGTCCTCGGTTGAAAAGGGTATATGTACAAGATGACAAATGCAGTTAAAACAATACCGGCTAAAATCAGAAAGAGTGTTGAGAAAATTCTGCTTCCACCCGTAACTTTTTTTAAATTGAAATAGGAGCCTCCCGTTGTTAACAGAAAAAAAATCAAAAAAAAGGCTAATGTTATAAATTGGAATGATCGCATCTCTAAATTTCTTAACTCTGAGTTATTTCAGTCATTTAAATAGTACCTTAATAAACTGGTTATGTTACTAATTATCATATTAGTACGTACTAAAAAAGCCCGTTTTATGCCGTTCAGATTTCAATATTTCTATTTTTTCCGACAAATGTATGGAAACATTGAAAAGGAAACGGTTTAAATAGTTCATAAAACGCAAAATTTAAAAAAATAAAAAGCGGAAGCTTTTTGTATAAACCTTAACACAGTAACTTTTTTTGCCAGGCACTTGTATTTCAAATTATTTATAAATGTAAACGCAGATGTAAATAAAAATTCACAATACTGAATTCATGTCTTGATTTCAAATGAATACAAAATGCAACAGTTTTTACATAGTTGCATTTGTTTCGAATTTGCAGACAAGAAAGTTGAGTGCAGGAGAATTGAATTTTTTGAATTAGACGTTCAGAAATTTTTATATAAATTTATATGCATAAAACTCACTATTTCAGTGTTATAATTGTTAGTATATAAACTAAATTATATATACATAAACGAAAAGTCACAATTATTCATTAATCCAGGCAATAGATAACTTTTAAATAATTTACATCCAGCTATTTAAACTATATTATTTACTTTAAATTATAAGTTGTGGGATTTTTATCCAGACACTGATTTTCAGTCTATTAAATAAATTTCCTGATTTCAAAATTAAAATGGAGAAATAAAAAAAATAAACTTCCTGTTGTATTATATCTTTTAAAATTATACATTTGTATATTCAAGGAAAAACAATTGAAAGATGAAGGATCGTATTCAACAGTTTATTGATTACAAAAATATAACTCCCGGCGAACTTGCTGAAATACTGGAAGTTCAGCGATCCAATATCTCTCATATACTGAATGGAAGAAACAAACCTGGTGCTGCTTTTATTGAGAAATTTCTGCTTGCTTTTCCAAAAGTTAATGCTCGCTGGCTTTTTACAGGAGAAGGTCCGATGGTGATGCCCATTCAGGAGTCAATAGATAAATCCGTTCCTGCTGCCAGTGAAAGCATGAACCGGGAACTGCCATTTTCTCAGGTAAACAAAGAGAAAACACCCCTAAAGCAATCTTCAGATAAAGTTTTGGAAAAAGTAGTCTTACTTTATTCCGATGGCACTTTCCTTTCTTACAATGCTGAATGATTTACAATTCTAAAATTAATGTTGTATAACATGAAAAATGTTTACACAAATGTAACTTGATATGAAAATAATGTTTACATTTGTGTCGTAATAATATCAGACAAGATGATGATGACGAATATAAAGTTGACAGATTTACAAACCCGGATTTAAACCAGCAAACATTACAACACAGCAAAACCCATAAACAGAAGACCGTCAGTTTACAGTACTGGCGGTTTTTTTCTTTATGGAATCCATAAATCCGAAAGAGAAATAATAATTATCTTTGCCGGCAAATCAGTAAAGCATGGGAAAAAAATTTGTTTCCGACTTTTTTGTTCTGGATAATATTCCTCTCAATTCTACCAATTTTTTAATAAAATTGAAGGCTCCCGGAACTTTGCCGCCTTTATTTCCCGGGCAGTTTGTAAATATCGACATTAAGAATTCCACCGAAATTTTTCTTCGTCGACCTTTTTCAGTTTTTGAAGTAGATCACAGCGAAAATACATTATCTGTAATTGTAAAAATACTGGGACGTGGTTCAAAAAAACTTACGGAGCTGATTCCGGGTGAAAAGCTGAGCCTGATTTATCCCTTAGGAAAACATTTTACCTACCCTGAAAAAGATGAAAGAATACTGGCAGTAGGAGGTGGCAGCGGTTTGGCTCCCATGCTTTTTTTAGCAAAAGAGTCGAAACTTCCTGCTGAAAATGTCGATATTATTATTGGCGCCCGAAGTGCCTCAGACCACGTTGATGTTGGCTCGTATAATAAATATGGTACAATTCATTTTACAACTGAAGACGGCTCACTTGGAACAAAAGGTTTTGTTACCGATCATCCGTTGTTGAAATCTGAGTTAAAAAATTACGATAAAATATATGCCTGTGGACCTGAGGGAATGATGAAAGCTGTTGCCAGGCTGGCAAAAAACGCAGGAATTTTTTGCGAAGTATCACTCGAAAATCTGATGGCATGTGGTTTTGGGGTTTGCCTCTGCTGCATTGAGCCTACAACAAGAGGAAATCTGTGTGTTTGTACCGAAGGACCGGTTTTTAATATAAATGACTTAAAATGGCAGATTTAAGAATAAAAATTGATCAGCTCGAACTGAAAAACCCGGTGATGCTTGCGTCCGGAACCTGCGGTTTTGCCGAAGAAATCAGCGATTTTTATGATGTTTCGCAGTTGGGCGGCATATTTTTAAAGGGAACCACTCCCCGTAACCGCGACGGAAACCTCTATCCGCGCATGGCTGAAACGCCGTCAGGAATGCTGAATGCAGTGGGGTTGCAAAACAAAGGCATCGACTATTTTATTGAAAATATTTATCCCCGAATCAAGGATTACGATACCCCGCTGATTGTGAATGTTAATGGTTCAACAGTGGAAGAGTATATTGAAGTGACGGAGAAAGTGAATGAACTGGAAAAAATTCCTGCCATCGAATTGAATATTTCGTGTCCGAACGTGAAAGAAGGAGGTATGGCTTTCGGTGTATCGTGTCCGGGAGCCGAAGCAGTTACCCGCGAAGTGCGCCGCGTTTACAATAAAACATTGATTGTAAAGCTCTCTCCAAATGTTACAGATGTTTCAGAAATTGCAAAAGCGGTTGAAGGACAGGGGGCTGACAGTGTATCGCTGGTAAATACATTTGTTGGTATGGCAATCGATGCCGAAACCCGCAAACCGCTTCTATCCACAATTACCGGAGGTTTGTCGGGACCAGCAATTAAACCCATTGCACTCCGCATGGTGTGGCAGGTTTCAAAAGCAGTGAAAATTCCTGTTATTGGCATGGGGGGAATTATGAATACAGCTGATGCAGTTGAGTTTCTGCTTGCCGGAGCTTCAGCAGTTCAGGTGGGAACGGCCCTGTTTAAGGATCCGTTTATTCCGTTACAGATAATTGAGGGATTGAACAGCTACCTGGAAAGGCACAAGATGCGTTCGGTGAATGAGTTGATTGGTGGTTTGGTTTTGTGAAGTTGCTCAAATTCTGTATTTTTCCAGTTTGAAGGACAGTGGTACGGGATACTAAATTTTTCTTTTTTCTACCATTTTCTTTTATTAAATTACAAAACTCAAAACGAAACCTGAATTTTAAGTAAACGTTAATTGAAATTGTAATGTGAACCTTTCAATTTTAATGGTGTTTAATAAAGTGAAAATAGCAAAAAACCATATTTAAAGCGTAAAAATATGTCAAAATTCGAAATCGTAATGCCAAAACTTGGAGAAAGCATCCAGGAAGGCACTATTACCAAATGGTTTGTAAAAGAGGGAGATACCATTGCTGAAGATGATATGCTCTTTGAAGTTGCAACCGATAAAGTGGACTCAGAAATTCCTTCTCCTGTGGATGGGGTAGTTACCAAAATCCTGCATCAGCAAGACAGCCTGGTACCGGTAGGTGAGGTGGTTGCCATTGTGAACATGGAAGGCGAAGATGATGAAGATGATACTAGTGAAGCAGAGGAAGCGGCAGTAGAACAGAAGGAAGAAGCAAAAGCCGGAGAATCACAAAAGGAGAGTTCGGCCGAAAAATCAACTGAAGAAAGTGGTGGAAAAGAAACAACGGCCCCCACAAGAGAAATGTCGAACCGGTTTTATTCACCGCTGGTACGAACCATAGCAAAAGAAGAAAATATTTCAGCGGAAGAACTGGAAAGTATTGAAGGTTCGGGTGCAAACGGCAGAGTGCAAAAGAAAGATATTCTGGAATATATAGAGAACCGGAAAAAATCGAAATCAACTGCACAACCTGCGGC
>CAZCPH010000061.1:0-888 GCA_964500105.1 uncultured Mariniphaga sp.
CGATTTTGGTGATTAAATGCATGGCAGTTTACACAGTTCTGCTCAAGCACATTGTTCTCTACCACCGCCCGCTCTTTAAAACTTTCGAGGTTTCGCTGCATGATGCTGATTTCAGTCCAGCTTTCGTAACCTGGATGCAAAAGCCGGTAATACAAATACGGATCCATCGGATCTGCCGTCACCTTTTGAAAAAACGGTTCAAATTGTTGCCACTCCCCTTCTTTTTTGGCATAAATGGTGTATTTCAATGTGCCGTTTTGGTTTTGTTCCAGTAACCTTCTCCATTTTCGTTCCGGAAAACGAAATGTTCCGTCTTTTGAAGAAACGGTAATAGTTGTTCCGTTTTCGCCCTGCACTTCGGCAAAAAACTTTTCACCTGCTGCCTCCAAATAAAAATTAAGCGGGGCAATATTTAACGGAACGGTTGCTCCGGCAAAATCAGGATTTATCACCGGTTTATGGTCAATTTGTCCGATATCATTTTCAGGTTTGGTTGTGCATGAAAAAACCAGAAAAACTGCGGCAATTACTATTATTAGTTGACTTTTGTTCATAGCATTTCAAGAAAAACAAAAATAGGAAAAATGAATGGGAATTTTTCGTTTTACAAAAAATATGGTTTCATTTTACTGCCGGAGAGTAAGAAAATGTTTCTACCGATGAAAACCATCAAAACCTTATTTAATTCACTTTTCAACTAAAAACAACCTCCAAATTTAAATTTCGTATTAAAAACTCAATTTTACTTTCAATTCATTTTGATTTTTAAATATAGTTTTTACTTTTGCCAAACTAAATGAATATTTAATCAATGAAATTGTTTGCTACATACATTCTAGTCATTCTCGTGGTCATTTCTGGAAACACCGGGAAAGGGTAGAATTATAT
>CAZCPH010000061.1:898-11765 GCA_964500105.1 uncultured Mariniphaga sp.
TCCCGAAAACGGGGAAGGCTTTTTTAATAAATAAACTGAATAAAAAGACTAAAAAGTATGCAAATTCCATTACGAAGCAATACAACCACTCAGGGTCGCCGAATGGCAGGCGCACGAAGCCTTTGGCGGGCAAATGGTATGAAAGAGGAACATTTTGGCCGCCCGGTGATTGCCATCGTAAATTCATTCACACAATTTGTTCCGGGACATGCGCACCTGCACGAAATCGGACAATATTTAAAAGGGTTAATTGAAAAACACGGCTATTTTGCTGCCGAGTTCAACACCATAGCCATCGACGACGGCATTGCCATGGGTCACGACGGCATGCTGTACTCCCTTCCTTCGCGTGATGTGATTGCAGACAGTGTGGAATACATGTGCAACGGGCACAAGGTAGATGCTATGATTTGCATTTCGAACTGCGACAAAATTACGCCCGGTATGTTGATGGCTGCCATGCGGCTGAATATTCCGGCTGTGTTTGTTTCGGGCGGGCCCATGGAAGCCGGGGAAATTGGGGGCAGGCACTTCGATTTGGTAGATGCCATGGTAATGGCTGCCGACAATTCGGTTTCCGATCAGGAACTTTCGGTAATCGAACAAAACGCCTGTCCTACATGCGGTTCGTGTTCGGGCATGTTTACCGCCAACTCCATGAACTGCCTTGCAGAAGCCATTGGTCTGGCACTTCCCGGAAACGGAACCATTGTAGCAACGCACGCCAACCGCAAAAAACTGTTTGAAGAAGCGGTTGAAAAAATCGTTTCAGCCACCAAAAAATATTATTTCGAAGGCGATGAAAAAGTTCTTCCACGAAACATTGCCACCCGCGATGCTTTCCTGAATGCCATGAAACTGGATATAGCCATGGGCGGCTCTACCAACACGGTACTGCACCTGCTGGCAATTGCCCACGAAGCCGGTGTGGAATTCACAATGAAAGACATCGACAGGCTTTCGCGCATTACGCCAAACCTCTGTAAAGTAGCACCCAGTTCGCACTACCACGTTCAGGATGTAAACCGGGCCGGAGGAATTCTTTCCATTTTGGCTGAACTTGACCGCGCAAATCTGCTGGAAACATCAGTAAACCGAATCGACGGCAGAACACTAAAGCAAGCCATTGAAGCATACGATATAATGAGCAGCAACCTCTCAGCGGATGCCATGCAACGATTCCTCTCATCACCCGGCGACGGAAAAAGGAACCTGACAATGGCTTCACAGGAAAATTACTACACCGAACTGGATACCGACCGTGAAAACGGATGCATCCGGAATGTGGAACATGCTTACAATAAAGACGGCGGACTTGCAGTGCTTTACGGGAATATCGCAGAAAAAGGCTGCATTGTAAAAACCGCTGGCGTTGACCCGTCCATTTTCAAATTTACCGGTAACGCCAAAGTTTTTGATTCGCAGGATGATGCTGTTAACGGGATTCTGGGTGATACGGTACAAAAAGGCGATGTAGTGGTCATTCGTTACGAAGGACCGAAAGGCGGTCCGGGCATGCAGGAAATGCTCTACCCTACTTCATATCTGAAGTCGATGCAACTGGATAAATATTGTGCCCTGATAACCGATGGACGTTTTTCCGGCGGTACGTCAGGGTTATCTGTGGGTCATGTTTCGCCCGAAGCCGCAGCTGGCGGCGCCATAGCACTCATTCAAAACAACGATAAAATTGAATTTGATATCGAAAACCGCTCCATTAACCTGGTGATTTCCGATGAAGAGCTGGAAAAACGCCGAAATGCTGAAATAGCAAAAGGTGAAAACGCTTTTAACCCGGTAAAACGTAACCGGCAAATTTCAAAAGCGCTGAAAGCCTATGCAAGCCTGGTTTCGTCAGCCGACATGGGAGCTGTTCGATTAATTGATTAAACATTTTGAAAACTATAAAATTTTGAAGATATGACAAAAAGAAAAGTTTCAGGTTCGCAAGCCGTTATTCTTTCTTTGCTGGAAGAAGATGTTGATACCATTTTCGGGTATCCGGGCGGAGCGATTATGCCCATTTACGATGCGTTGTATGACCACGACAAGAATGTGAAGCACATTCTCACCCGCCATGAACAAGGCGCTGTACATGCCGCCGAAGGATATGCAAAAATTACCGGTAAAGCCGGAGTGTGTTTTGCGACTTCCGGTCCGGGTGCTACCAACCTCATTACTGGCATTGCAGATGCAATGATCGATTCCACTCCGCTGGTTTGCATAACAGGTCAGGTGGCTTCACCCCTTTTGGGAACTGATGCATTTCAGGAATCGGATGTGTTGGGTATTTCCATGCCCGTAACCAAGTGGAACTACCAGATTACCACACCCGAAGAAATTCCGGAAGCCATTGCACAGGCATTTTACGTTGCCCAAACCGGTCGTCCAGGCCCCGTTTTACTCGACATCACCAAAGATGCACAGTTTGGAGAACTGGAGTACGAATACAAGAAATGCAGTAAAATAAGGAGCTATGTTCCTGAACCCCAAATTGATCCTTTCAAAGTAAAAGAAGCAGCAGATATAATTGATACTGCAAAAAAACCTATGTTGCTGTTTGGACAAGGGGTAATTATTGCCCGGGCCGAAGAAGAGCTGAAAGCTTTTGTGGAAAAAACCGGAACTCCTGCGGCATGGACTCTCCTCGGACTTTCGGCGTTGCCGACTGATCATCCGCTGAACGTGGGAATGCTTGGCATGCATGGCAATTACGGGCCGAACCTGCTTACCAACGAAGCAGATGTGATTATTGCCGTGGGAATGCGATTTGACGACCGGGTTACCGGCAAAGTTTCGGCTTATGCACCCAATGCTAAAATCGTTCACCTGGAAGTTGACCCGTCAGAAATCAATAAAATTAAACGTGCCAATGTGGCCATTCTTGGAAATGCAAAAAAAACACTAAAAATGCTCACTGACAATGTTAAGCCAAACCAGCACAACGAATGGCTGAAACGGTTTAAAGAATGTCAGGACATTGAAAATGAAAAAATCATCCACAAAGACCTTTTCCCCGAAAAACCGGGCCTGACGATGGGTGAGGTTATTCGCATTGCCGGCGACAAAACCAACCACGAAGCCATTTTGGTTACCGACGTAGGCCAGCACCAGATGGTTGCTTCACGTTACTTCAAATTTCGCCATCCTCGCAGCAACGTCACCTCGGGCGGACTGGGAACCATGGGATTTGGGCTGCCGGCAAGCATGGGAGCTCAGCTTGGCGCTCCCGACCGTACCGTAATTGCCGTAATTGGCGATGGCGGTTTCCAGATGACCATCCAGGAGCTGGGAACCATTGCACAAAACAAACTTCCGGTGAAAATCATTGTTTTAAACAACAATTTCCTTGGAATGGTGCGCCAGTGGCAGCAACTGTTCTTTGAAAAAAGGTATTCGTTTACCGAACTGCAAAACCCTGATTTTATTATGATTGGCAAAGGATTCGGCATTGAAGGCCATAAGGTTGAAACCCGTGAAGACCTGGAAAAAGGGATTCAGAAAATGGTTGACCACGATGGTCCTTACCTGCTCGAAGTTGTAATTGAAAAAGAAGACAACGTATTTCCTATGGTACCATCAGGAGCCTCAGTTTCAGACATCATGCTGGAACCGGGAACCAATGGGTAATAAAAAAGGAGTTCAGTTTAAATACAAAAATTAATGAAAATGAAAAAAGAATATATTATAACCGTTTATTCGGAAAACCATATTGGGTTACTCACGCGGATTACCATTGTTTTTACCCGAAGGAAAACGAACATCGAAAGCCTCACTGTTTCAGAATCAGCTATTCAGGGAGTTTATAAATTCACCATTGTAATAAAATCAACAGAAGAACAGGTGATTAAAATCGTTGGGCAAATTGAAAAACAGATTGATGTTTTAAAAGCCTTTTATCATACCAATGAAGAGATGATTTTCCAGGAAATTGCCTTGTACAAAGTTCCCACAGAAGCGCTGTACGAAAATGACACCATTGAAAAGGTGGTAAGAAATTCGGGGGCACGTATCCTGGAAATTACCAGGGAATACACGGTCATTGAAAAAACCGGCCACAAAGAGGAAACACAGGAATTGTTTGAAGAATTGAACAAAATAAAAGTGATGCAGTTTATCCGTTCGGGCCGGGTTGCACTTACCCGCGACCCCATTGAGCGACTTTCCGAATTTTTAAAGGAAAGAGATGCGTTACTCTCGGCAATGGATTAAATTTAGGAACAGAAACTGAAACGATTTTGATAAATTTGCATATTAATGAATAAATATTTAATAATTATAACAATAAAAAAAGAATTATGGCTAAAATAAATTTTGGCGGAGTTGAAGAAGAAGTGGTAACCCGGGAAGAGTTTCCGGTGGAAAAAGCACGCGAAACCCTAAAAAATGAGACCATTGCCGTACTAGGTTACGGTGTGCAGGGGCCAGGTCAGGCACTCAATCTGAAAGACAACGGATTTAACGTAATTGTTGGTCAGCGAAAAAATTCCAAAACATGGGACAAAGCTGTTCAGGACGGATGGGTTCCCGGCGAAACCCTCTTCGATATTGAAGAAGCAGCCCAAAAAGGTACCATCATTCAGTTTTTGCTTTCCGATGCCGGACAAATTGCTTTGTGGCCAACCGTGAAAAAAGCACTAAATCCGGGCGATGCACTCTATTTTTCGCACGGTTTCGGAATCACCTACAAAGAGCGCACGGGGATTATTCCTCCCGACAATGTGGATGTAATCCTTGTTGCACCAAAAGGTTCGGGCACTTCTCTGCGCAGAATGTTTTTGGAAGGCCGCGGACTGAATTCCAGCTATGCCATCTTTCAGGATGCTACAGGAAAAGCCTGGGACAGGGTTGTATCGCTGGGGATTGGTGTAGGTTCGGGATATCTTTTCCAAACCGATTTCCGAAAAGAGGTTTACAGTGACCTAACCGGTGAACGGGGAACCCTCATGGGCGCCATTCAGGGAATTTTTGCTGCGCAGTACGAAGTTTTGCGGGCAAACGGACACTCTCCGTCCGAAGCATTCAACGAAACCGTAGAAGAACTGACACAGTCGCTGATGCCGCTGGTAGCTGAAAACGGAATGGACTGGATGTATGCCAACTGCTCAACCACGGCCCAGCGTGGCGCACTCGACTGGTGGAAAAAATTCAAAGATGCTACCAAGCCGGTATTTGAAAACCTCTACGAAGAAGTGGCTGCAGGCCGGGAAGCGCAACGCTCCATCGACTCCAACAGTAAATCCGATTACCGCGTAAAACTCGAAGAAGAACTGAAAGAACTGCGCGAATCGGAAATGTGGCAGGCCGGTGCAGCAGTAAGAAAACTGCGGCCGGAGAGATAAATTGATATTTTTCAATACAAATAGAAGTCAAAAAACCTGTTCCAAAGTTATGGAGCAGGTTTTTTTATTGCCATTTTGGAATATTTCATAATTTAGCTGAAATTTAAAAACAAATGACCGATCTGTTTGGCATAAACGAAAGAATTCTTGTTGCGAAACTTGGAAACAACGATGTTGAAGCCTTTGATTCTCTTTATCATCAGTATTGCAATAAACTTTTCAGATTTGCATTTTCATTATTAAAAAATGAAGAAGATGCCAGTGAAATCGTTCAGGAAACTTTTTTCAGAATTTGGGAAAAACGAAATAATATCGACTCATCCAAATCATTTAAAACATTTCTTTTTTCAATTTCTTACCATCTCATTATTGACAAGTTACGTGAAAGGCTGAAGGATCAGAAGTTTCGGAATTCATTGGAAAAATATTTCAACGGACAAGTCAATTTTCAGGAAAACCGATTGGATTATACTACACTTCAAACTGAAATTAACAATGCGGTGGATGAACTGCCTGAAAAAAGAAAACAAATATACAGGCTAAGCCGCGAACATGGATTTACACATAAAGAAATTGCCGGGCAATTGGGAGTGAAACCAAAAACAGTGGAAAACCAGATTAACCTGGCGCTAAAACACATTAAAACCCGACTGGGAAAAGACTTTTTACCGGGACTGCTTTTTTTGTCGCTTTTTGGATAAAATTTTCAATTTCAAAAATAATTCATTTTTCTTTTGGGGGAAAATCCTCTTTTCCCGTATTACTTACATACAACATGAAATATAGTAGCGAATTTCATGTTTAAAATAGTTTTTCATAGGTTAGTTTAGTTAGTGAGAAAAAATCCCCTTGATTAAATCAAGGGGATTTTAAAATTACTTCACGCAAAATATTTGAATAATTTCAAAGAATGACAATAGAAAAAAATATAGAATCGATTGTAAAAAAATATTTGACTGGTGATAGCAATCAGGTTGAATTGGTCAAAGCACTTGAACTCTTTTCAGATCCATACCACAATCTGGAATTGAGGCCTGTACTTTTCAGGTGTTGGGAAAAAGATGAGGAAACGAAACAAAACAATCTTCCTCATTTAAAAAATCCCGAAGCCCTGCTGGACAAAGTACACCACCGAATCAACATTGAAGCAGGCAGAAAAAAAGAAAAACTAACAAAAACATTTACAATGAATCTGCTAAAAGCTGCTGCAGTTCTGGTTTTTGGACTTGTTATCGGATTTTTGGTTAAAAGCATGCAAAAAACAGAACCTGTTTTCTACACGGCTATCGCTCCCAAAGGTTCAATTTCACAAATGATTTTACCTGATAAAACAATGGTTTATCTCAATGCGGGTTCAGAGTTAAAATACACGGAAGAAAATCCAAGAACCCTTTTTCAGGGTAAACACGGAAACCGAAAAGTATTACTAACTGGTGAAGCATGGTTCGACGTTTCCAAAAACGAGAAAAAACCATTTGTAGTCCAAACCCCCTTTTACTATGTGGAAGTTCTGGGGACACAATTTAATATCAAAGCTTATCCAGATGATAATGAAGCCGTAACAACACTCGAAAAGGGAAGAGTAAAAATTATTTCTTCAGAAAAATATGCAATTAAAGAGAATACATTTCTTAACCCGGGTGACCAACTCGTTTACACAAAAAACAAGGGTATAAACATCAACGCGGTTAGTACACGGAGATACACAGCCTGGAAAGACAATAAACTCATTTTTATTAATATGAACCTGAAGGAGTTGTTTGTACTTCTCGAACGTAAATATGGTGTGGATATTGAAGTAGCTGACAACATTGTGCTAAATTACCATTATGACTCAACAATTACCAATGAAACCCTATTGGAAGTACTCGAACTGATTGCGGAAACTTTACCTATTAAATATAAAATAGAAGGCCAGAAAGTAATCATTTATAAACTTTAAAGGAGGAATTGCTTATGAAATAACTTATGAACAAAAACAAAACCGAAGGAACTGCAAAACCTCCGGTTAAATGCTATTAAAAAAAGGTGCTGTCACACCATATTATCTAACACTTAATTTCACAAAAGTATGAAAAAAATAAAATTGCTAAATTTTCGTAACTTTGGTATAAATCAGAAACTGTTACGAACTATGAAACTGTCATTCCTGTTTTTATTTGCCTGCTTTCTGCAGGTTTCAGCTACTGTTTATTCGCAAAACACCAAATTTACCTTTGATGTAAAAAACAAACGGGTATTGGATATCTTGCGGGATATTGAAGATCAAAGCGAATTTCGTTTTTTTTACCAGCGCGAGCAGGTGAATGTGGAAAGAAAAATTGATTTGGACATTACCGACCAAACGGTAGAAAATATCTTGGCAGGAATTTTCAGCAATGAAAATGTTGAATTCCAGGTCAGGCATGATAACCTGATTTTACTTAAACCTGCCGGTATGACTTTCGGAACTTTAGAATTTCTTGCTAAAAACGGACAGCAGCAACGCACTGTTGCGGGGAAAGTTACAGACACCAATAACCAGCCCTTGCCAGGTGTTACTGTAGTTGTTAAAGGCACCACACAGGGAACTGTAACGAGTGCAGACGGTGATTATTCTATTACAAATATTCCTGAAGATGCAACTTTGGTATTTTCGTTTGTGGGTATGAGTACGCAGGAAATTGATGTATCCGGACAACAAACCATTAATATTGTGATGCGTGAGGAAACATTGGGATTGGATGAAGTTATTGTTATTGGTTATGGAACAGCCAGGCGTAAGGATTTTACCGGTTCAGTGAGTTCACTCAATATTGAAAATTCAGCAGTTGCGTTATTGCCGAATACTAATGCACTGGAGTCGCTAAAAGGAAATATTTCAGGATTAAATATTGGGGCAACAAATTCAGCAGGTGGCCAACCAAGTATGATAATTCGCGGCCAGAATTCAATTACTGGTTCCAATGACCCGTTAATAGTTTTAGATGGTGTTATATTTCTCGGAAGCCTGAATGACATAAATCCGAATGACATTGCAAATGTTGATATTTTAAAAGATGCTGTTTCTTCAGCTGTTTATGGTTCCCGCTCTGCTAATGGTGTAATTGCAATTACAACAAAAAGAGGTCGCTCTGAAAAACCTTTAATTACATTCAATATTTCTTCCGGCATACAAACCTGGCAGGATAAACCTGTAATGATGAAGGGGGAACAGTGGATAGAAGTTGTAAATGCCCGTAATCAATACACCCAAGGTTCGACCACATGGATGAAAACGGGAGAGCTTGACAACCTCGCAGCAGGGAAAGAAAGAGTATGGTTGGATGAAGTTACCCAAACAGGTGTGATTGAGGATTACCAACTTGCTGTATCAGGCGCTGCAAAAGGTGTCAACTATTATCTTTCCACTACATATAACAAAAATAAAGGGGTGGTTATGGGTGATGAATTTGACCGGATTTCTGTTTTGGGAAAAATCAATACAGATATCACCAGCTGGTTGAAAATAGGTGTAGACGCAGCATATTCAAGACGAGACTATTCAGGATTTGCAGCAAATATTGGTACAGCCCAGGTAATGTCACCATACGGTGTAATGTACAGAGATGATGATAAAAATTTGGAAAAATATCCTTACACACAATCTGGTATCAATCCACTTTGGGGTGTTAATGATAACACGCGGGATAATCAGGATATTCTGCAGAGTCTTAGATTAAATTCCAATATGGAAGTAACTGTCCCCTGGGTAAAAGGTCTGAGTTACCGGATTAATTTCCTTACAAATTTAGACCAAAGACGCCTGGGTCAATTCTATTATGAGGATTACTATATAGCAGAAGGTGAAGGTCTGCATCGATATCAACCTTCAGTAGTCGTAAATTATCTCACAAATGCAAATGGATATCTTCAAAACGACAGAACATTTAGCTACGTTTTCGACAATATTTTAGCCTATAAGAATGCATTTGGCGATCACAGTGTTGACGTCACAATGGTTGCTACACGTGATTACCAAAAATATAACATGATGAACACTTCAGGTAGCGACTATTCTGCAAACGGAAGTACCACTTTGGGAATGTGGGGTCTTCATAAGGCTACAGTGCAAAAAGTAAATTTAAATGCTAACGAAAGAGCCAATATTGGTTATCTTGGAAGATTAAACTACTCCTACCTCGAGAAATACTTTTTAACTGGATCCTTTAGGCGTGATGGAGCATCAGTTTTCGGTGCAGATAACAAATGGGCCAACTTCGCTGCCGCTGGTGTTGCCTGGAGAATTTCAAATGAAAAATTCATGGATGGTTTTGCATCATTAAATGATTTAAAGCTCAAAGTTTCGTGGGGGCAAAACGGAAACCAGGGAATTGGTCCTTATTCCACATTATCACAAGTTGCCAATGGTGCTTCCGGGGGTTACAGATACCAGTTTTCCGATAATCCGGGATATATTTATTATGGATTGGTCCAAAGCACACTTGGAAATTATGATTTGGGTTGGGAAAGCACCGAATCCTGGAATACTGGTTTTGAATCTGCCTGGTTGAATAATCGTTTGTTTGTTGATTTGGATTTATATTTTTCTAAAACAACTGATCAGATTTTTACCCGGAATATTCCTGTGATGACTGGTTTTAAGACTATAACAACATCGATGGGACAAGTGGACAACAAGGGTGTTGAGTTAACGTTACGTTCAATAAATGTTCAGAATAATAATTTTGAATGGACTTCACAGGTTACTTTCTGGAAAAACCGAAATAAACTTGTTAAACTTTATGGCGAGGATATAGATGGTGATGGTGTAGAAGACGATGATATTGCCAACAGCCTCTTCATTGGAAAATCCTTAGGGGCAATATTTGGCTATAAACAAATTGGGATTGTCCAGGAAGATGACACAGAATATATCAATTTAACAGGCGCTGCTCCTGGTGCTCCAAAATATGAAGATACTGATGGAGAAGACGGAATCACAGCAGATGATCGCACTATTCTTGGGTACGGAAAAGAAAATTTCAGGCTGAATATGAGCAATACTTTTTCTTACAATAATTTTGAGCTTTATGTTTTAATGTCTGGAGTTTTTGGTGGAAACAACTATTTTTTACAACCAAATAGTCAGGCGTACCTCACTTCAGGTACCGGGCTTTTTAATGCCAATATGACTTATAAACCTTACTGGACACCTGATAACAGAAGTAACGTCTATCCATCAGCAACTTTTTCTGGGGATGGACGCTTTCTTGGATTACAATCAAGAAGTTTTGTAAGAGTTCAGGATGTTTCTTTATCTTATAATTTCAATCCACAATGGTTAAAGGAATCTAAAATAAATTCATTCAGATTATTCCTTGCTGCCAAAAATGTGGCAACTTTTTCCAACTGGGACGGTGGAGATCCTGAAACAGGCGCAACATATCTGTCAGGAACATTCCCGGTAATGACAACTTACTCCCTGGGATTAAACATTAGTTTTTAATTAAAACTTAAAAAACAACTATTATGAAAAAGATAAAATATTTCACATTTATACTATT
>CAZCPH010000062.1:0-11729 GCA_964500105.1 uncultured Mariniphaga sp.
AATAATCCCGGGCAGAAAGCTGGAACGAAAAAACTGCCAGGAGGAGTGTTAAAATAACTCCAAGTATAAGTTTTAATTTTGATTTCATGCAAATTAATTGAGGTGGTTATTTATTTTTTGCCTGGATAAACAGGGCTCATCCACTCTTCTTTGGACAGGTATTTGCTGCCGCTGGCCCATTTCACGCCACGTACCAGAATTTCCATCGCCTCGGGCACGTCAAAATCTTTGGCCACATGACCAACCGAAAGATAAAAAACCCGGCCTTTTCCATAGGTTTTCTTCCATGCCACGGGAATTACCGCGCCGTCAACCCAGTCGTTGTGGTCGGCGTTGAAGGTAGTGGTTGCCAGTACTTTTACGTTCGGATCAACATGCATGTAGTATTGTTCAGAATGCATTTTAAAATCTTTTATTCCTTTGGTTACCGGGTCATTTTTGTCGGTAATTTCAACGGTGTAATCGATAACACCGCCGGGGTGGGCTACCCACTGACCACCAACCATGTACTGGTATTCGGTATTGTTCCTGAACGAATCGCCCAATCCGCCGTGAACACCGGCCAGTCCAACTCCGCTTTTAACAGCTTCCAGCAATCCTTTTTCCTGTTCATTGGAAATTTGTCCCATGGTCCATGCCTGAATAATCAGGTCAACTGAAGACATCAGCCCTTTGTTGGTGTAAACGCCAAGCGAGTCGGAAACGGTAACAACGGCGCCCTGTTCGTCGAGTTTTTCCTTCAGTTTGAAGGTGAACTGTTTGGGTTCGTGGCCTTCCCATCCGCCCCAAACCATCAGAATTTTTTTGCCTTTCAGCGAAGGCAGATCATCGGGTGGGGTAATCGCATCAGCAGGTTTCAGACTGAATCCCAAAAAAGCGATAACTAAAAACAACGAAAGTTTTCCGGAGAATGATTTTGTATTCATTTTGAAATGGTTTATTTGTTTTTTTCAGAAACGTAAAATTAACAATTGTTTTTACTATTCGGCCAAAACTTTTTTGAAAAACCTGCCCTGACGCGACGGCGTAAAATCCCAGTCGGTGATAAGTGTTGGCGGCCAGTCGGGATCAAAACACCAAAGCGTAAAGGAAATTCCTTTGGTATCGAAATATTCCATGATGGCTTCTCCGTACGATTCATCTGAGATGCAGGGCATATGTGCACCCGGTTCGTTGGGGCCCATAAAACCAAATTCGGTGGCAATAACCGGATACTGGTCTGCCACATGGCCCCAGTCTTCTTCCCATTGCGGTTCCCATGGCTGCTCCCGTTTTTGCGGATACGGATGGGTGACGTAAGCTACATTTTTTCTGTTAACCGGATTTTCAACCACTTCATCGAGAAAATAGCCCCAGTCCATTCCGGCCACCAGGTAAACTTTCTGATCATCCACCTGGTTAATTTCGTCAATCAGTTTTTCCATGGTAGGTCTCCAGGTAGCCCACGAAAGTTCGCCCAGTTCGCCTCCCTGTGACGTAGGTTCGTTGTAAAGCTCGAAAAACGCTACGGTGTTGTTGCCCTTGTATCGTTCGGCAACTGTTTTCCAGAATTTTACTGTTTCATCCCAGGTGGTAATATAAATGGGCAGGAACCATTTTTCGGTGTTCAGGTTGCCAATGGAATGCCAGTCGATAATGACATACATTCCCAACTCTGTAGCCCATTCAATGCCTTTGTCCATCAGTTCGAAATAGTTCTCCCATCCCCGGTCGTTCAGGCGTGGCGGATGAACGGCAAAACGCACCACGTTGCAGTTCCAGTTTTTGGCCTCTTCGAAGTAACGGCGGTTCCACTGACCGTCTTTTTCCAGTTTGTCGGGATCGGAAAAGCTAACTCCTTTTAAGCGAATAGCTTCACCTTTTTCGGTGACGAAATTTTTGCCTTCAACACTTATTTTTGGCAACTGCTGGTTGCCCGTGCACGAAAATAATGTTATGAGCACAACGAAGGTGAGAAATTGAATTACCGGTTTCATTGGCATATTTATTACACTTAACTACGACCGGCAATTTAAGCCGTTTGTGTCACAATTTATGTAATGAATTGCACAATTTGTAACGTGAATCATTCAATCTGCAAATTTTATTGATTCCAGACCCGGCTGAGGGCTTTAAAAGTGTCGGCTGAACTGTCTTTTCTTTCCGAATCTGCTGTTCCGTTGTAGCTGTCCATAAAATTACGGGTAGATCCCCAAACCGTTTGCAGCATGCCCTGAAAACGCGGTTTCATATCCCGTGTTGCCGAATCGATAAACAGCCGCATCATTTTTTCCTGTTCTATGGCAACTTTCGGAGTTCTCCAGGGGCAGGTCAGCACGTTGAATCCTTTGGATGCAAACAGAAATGCAGTCGGGTCGGGGCGCTCGTAGTGCCAGTCGCAAATCACCACATCTTTCGGAATCATGTCGATGGCGCGGTGGGTGTTGTTGTAACTTCCTTCCCATAAACCAATGCCGGTTGTTTTTCCGTCGATCATCCGGTCGCCCCACATCCACAATTCTGCACCTGATTTAGCCAGATGATCTCTTATTTTGGTGACTTCACCAGCAAAAAGTTCTGACTTGTCATGTCCGTAACAGCGCTTACAGTCTTCGTGACCAATGTAAAATACCTCATCCAAACCGGCATGGAAGGCATCTGTTTCAAATGCAGTCACAATTTCGTCCAACAAAGCAAAAACCACACTGTGAACATCTGGATGCAACGGGCAGTAGCTTTTGCAATACAATCCATCAGGGTTGGGCCATTCATATTCACCGGGGGCAGGTAGTTTAATGTTTGGTGTTTCGTCAAATTCAGGATAAACTTCCAGCAGTTTGCCCGGTGTGCTGTGCCACGACTGATGCCCGAACAGATTGATTTGCGGAATAAGCCGGATATTGTGTTTGCGACAGACTTCCACCAGTTTTTTAACATCTGCTTTTGTCAATGGATTGTCGCCCCGCAGTTCAGGATGCGATTCGTATTCATAACCCCAGTCAACCCGCAAAATGAGCAGGTTAAGTCCGTCAGGTGCCAGTTTTTCTTCAATAAATCCGGCAAATTCATCTACCTGGTTTGGTGGCGGGGCGGCAATGCAGAGTCCGCGCACAGGATATGGTGATTCAGCCTGAATGTGCAGGAAACTGAAAATAAAAAAGGCAAACAGTAAATATGCAGGTTTCATGGTTGAAATGATTTTTTTTAAAAAACAGGAGCCATCCGGTGGGCGGACAGCTCCTGTTCAATGTTAATAATTCGTATAATCCCATTTTCCGCGATAAGGACGGCCTACCATAAGGTTGGCAGCGTCGTCTCCAACAAATTTTTCGGTTTTGGGATCCCAAAGCAATGGCCGTTGCAATTCGTACGCAATATTTGTGATGTTGCAAACCGAAGCGGTGCGATGACCGGTTTCTACATCTGAAATGGGCTTTGTCCGGTTTATCATGGCATCAACCCAGTCCTGGTAGTGGTTATCGCTGTAATAAACCCGTTTGTCGGTGGGTTTTAAATCAACTTTGGCCAGTTTTTCGTTGGGGAAGGTGCGCAGAAAACTGCGGCTTACTTCAATCCGTCCTTCTGTACCGATAAACTGTACGGCATTTCCATCGTCTTTGCCGCCCCATAATTTATGATTTACACGAATTCCGTTTTCATAAACCATAGTCAGACCATGTGTTTGTTCCGGTTCCGAAGGTGGTAAGAACCTGACCGGACCTGATTCGTCCATGCCAAGTGCCCATTGGGAAATGTCGAACATGTGCGCACCCCAGTCGGTAATCAGTCCGCCGCCGAAATCGCGGTATCCACGCCACCAGGCCCATGGGCCATCGGTTGTTAAAGGTGCAAGGTCTTCGTGGTAGCCACGGTAAACCGACGGACCAACCCATTCGTTCCAGTCGAGTCCTTCCGGCACTGGCTGTGTGGGTAAATCGCACTGTTTTACCGGTTCACCAACACTCACATTCACTTCTTTTATTTCGCCAATGTAACCGTTTCGAACCAATTCAACTGCATGGCGGAAATCGCGCCACGAGCGTTGCATATTTCCGGTTTGGAAAACACGGTCGTACTTGCGGGCAGCGTTCACCATGGCCCGGCCTTCGGCAACTGTAAGTGCCAGGGGTTTTTCGCAGTAAATGTCTTTGCCGGCTTTGGCCGCATCAACAGCAATCTGGGCGTGCCAGTGGTCGGGTGTAACAATTACAACGGCATCTACATCGCTGCGGTCCAACAGTTCGCGGTAATAACGGTAGGAATCTACAGTAACATTCAATCCTTTGTTTGCGTTATTTTTGTTTGCCGACTGCACAAATTTATCCAGCTTGCTTTGAAAAACGTCGCACGCGGCAACAACAACCGTTTCTTTGCAGTTGCCAATGCCGTTCAGTAAAGTGGGAACCTGTTTTCCCGTTCCGATGTATCCCAGGTTAATCCGGTCGTTTGCTGCAACAAATCCTTTTCCTCCCATTACATGGCGCGGAATAATGGTGACAGCCACAGCACCGGCAGCTGCTTTTCCAATGAAATTTCTTCGGTTCATTCTTGTCATTTTTTTATAATTGATTTAGAACAGTAAAAATGGGTGTTTTTATTTTTTAATCAAAATGAAATCTGTTTTTTGAAAGAATTTTACAGTTTGGAAATAGCTTTTACACTTTGAACATAGAAGTTGAATTTTGTTTGGGTAGATTTGAAGCACTTTTACTAGCCGTAAAGTAGTTTTGAGCCAGACCTTAGGTAATTCCAATGACAATTTGTTGTTAAACTTGAAACAGTTGCTTAAGAGTTTGAATGGTCGCCTTGTTAAGAGGTGGCCATTTTTCTTTTGTGCCGAATCTGTTCATATAATAAGGTTTTTATACATTTGAACAAGAATTGTTTGAACACGGATTTTATCATCCAATTAATGATAATGATGAAAAGAATTTGGATAGCATTGAGTTTTGCAATCATACTTTTTCCTTCAGTATTGTTTGCACAACCTCATTTACTTGATGTCACGATAAACAATCAGCCCGACAATCCCGTGGTTGTTGGAACTGTGAGCGGCGATCGGTTTACGCCTGTTGATACACTTGAGCTTGAGCAGTTGACAGAGGGTGAGTCTGTTGAATCCAACGCTGTATTGCAAGGCACAATACAGCCCCTGGCTTCGAATAGTCAAATGAAAAAGATAACCTGGCAGTTTCCCAAAAATGCTGTTCAGGGAATGTACCGGCTTGTTTTTGGCCAAACCACCTACGCCCGCGTTATGGGAGAAGCGCCGCAGCAACTCGATTTCATTTTTAACAACGAAAATGTTGTTTTTGAAACAGATTTTAAAGATCCGTTCAAAAACCTGATGGTTGTTCAGTCTGAAGAAAACAGGGTTTGGTTTGATTTTCTGCAGAAAGATGCCGAACTCAAAAATCACCTGGATTTACTCAAGAAAGAGGTGGATTATTTTCAGGAAAGGGTTGCCGCAGCAAAATTTTCGCAGGGAGCAGTCAACGGGGCAGATTTACAGGAACTGGAGAAACAGGCTGCGCAAAAGGCCAATTTCTGGAACCAGCTGCAAATGGAGCGCGACCGGTTTATCCTGAAAACTGTTGCCGAAAGTGATGGCTTGCTGGCATCGAAATACATTTCTGTATTCAGGGAGCCGCTTCAGGATGGTTTTCTTTCGCAGCAGGAACGTTTGGGAGTTTATCAGCAGGAGTTTTTCCGTCACATCGATTTTTTTGATGAGTCGCTTATGCATTCGCCGGTTTTAACCGATAAAATTTTTGATTACCTGGTTACTTTCAATCAACGGGATTTCAATCAGGAACAACGCGAAACTGCTTACATGAGTGCTGTGGATGGAGTGATGAGGCAGATAGAACCCTTGAATCCTGGAACTCAAAATAACAATCCGGTGTATGAGTTCGTTTTAAACTATCTGGTAAACGGGTTTGAGCAGCTCAATATGGAAAATGTGCTGACCTACATTGCTGCCAATTATTCCGAAAACCTCTGCGAAACGGATGAGAAAACCACGCTTGAACGCAAACTGGCATTTCAGAACATGAAACCGGGTAATTATGCCCCCGATTTTACTATGAACGACCAGAGGGGAGAACCGGTTACGTTATCGCACGTGCTGAAACCCAAAAATCTGCTGTTGTTCTGGGCCAGCTGGTGTCCTCACTGCAACGAAATGCTTCCGCAACTGAAAGCCTGGAGGCGACAGTTTCAGGCAACCGAACTGGAAATCATCGCCATTTCACTCGACACATCCAAATCTGAATGGCAGCAAGCGGTAAGGGATTCCCGGTTCGATGAATTTTTCAATCTTTCTGACCTGAAAGAATGGAACAGTGAAGCAGCGCAAAAATACAATGTTTACGCCACACCCACCATGTTTGTCATCGACAATAACCTTCGGATTCTGGCCAAACCAGCATCAATGAAGGAGTTGATGGAGTATTTTGGAAAATGACGAGACTTAATCTTCCATCCCGTCAATGGTTTTGATTGTTCCGTCAGCATTGTATTCCAGTTCCACTACTTTCATGCTGCGCAACCAGGTTTTTCCACCCGACGGTTTACTGTCGTGGTGAAACAGGTACCATTTTCCGTTAAACTCAACTATGGAATGATGAGTTGTCCAGCCCACAACCGGTGTCAGAATAACTCCTTTGTAAGTGAACGGACCGTAAAGATTGTCACCAATGGCATAGCAAAGTAAATGGGTGTTTCCGGTGGAATAGGAAAAGTAGTACTTTCCGTTGTACTTGTGCATCCATGCTGCTTCAAAAAAACGGCGGTCATGATCACCGGCTTTGAGCGGCTCGCCATTTTCGTCGAGAATAACCACATCACGCGGTTCTTCGGCAAATTCCAGCATATTGTCGCTAAGTCTTGCAACACGTGCGCACAGTGCCGGCTCGTCATCCTTTGGTTCGTGACCACACTCTATGGCTTTGTTGTTGCGGAATCGTTGAAGTTGTCCGCCCCACAAACCGCCAAAATACATGTAATGGTTTCCATCTTCTTCAAATACACAGGGGTCGATGGAATAGCTGCCTTTCATGGGTGCATCCAACGGAGTATTGGCGTGAACGGCCCTTCGGGTTTATCGCTCACGGCAACACCTATTCTGAAAATGTCATTTTTGTCTTTTAACGGAAAGTAGAGATAATATTTGCCGTTTTTATAAGCGCAGTCCGAATCCCAAAGCTGTCGTCCAGCCCAGGGAATGTCTTTTACTGCCAGCGCTACACCGTGATCGGTAACCTCGCCGTTAATGTCATCGAGGGAAAAAATATGGTAGTCGCGCATGTCGAAATGGTCGCCCAGATCGTTTTCCGGAATTCCGGATTCAACATCGTGTGAAGGATAGATGTAAATTTTGCCGTTAAAAACATGTGCTGCCGGATCGGCAGTGTACAAATTTTCTACTAAATATCTTTTTTTCTTCATTTTGAAACGGGTTTAAGTTATTTACTTGCTTCTTCAATAATGGTTTTTACAACTGGTTTTGGCTGATAATCGCGATCGAAAAGCAACGGGTAATCGTTACGTCCGCGAATAGGCCAGTTGTTTTTCCAGGAGTGGTTGTCGGTTACTCCCCAGGTAGTTACGCGGCTTATTTTGTCCTGATGTTTCAGAAAAAGCCGGAAAATATTGGTGCATGCCTCGTTCCATTCGGTCAAAGCTTCTTCGGTAAAACCGTCGGCATACGGATTCATGCGCGCTTCGTATTCGGCTCTCAACCCAACATCGGCAGTTGTTTCACCAGTTGGGAACGGTAAAATGGTGAGGTCGAATTCTGTAATCATTACAGGAAATCCCAGTTCAGAAAAAGCTATAATACTCTTTTCAAATTCTTCAAGGTTTAACGATTCCAGGTTCAAATGGCCCTGCATGCCAATGCCATCAATTTTAATGCCTTTGGATTGCAGTTTTTTTACCATTTCAACCACACCTTTCCTCCGGCCCGGGTTGCCCATGCCGTAATCGTTGTAATACAGTTCGGCGTCGGGGTCTGCTTCGGCTGCAAACTGAAATGCCAGTTCAACATACTCTTCGCCAATAATTTCGTAAAATTTGCTTTTCCGGTATGAGCCATCTTCAACAATGGCTTCGTTTACCACATCCCAGCCATGCACGCGACCTTTGTAGCGTCCAACAACATTTGAAATATGATGACGCATACGTTCTATCAGCACTTCGCGGCTCACTTCGTTTCCTTCATCATCCACAAAAAACCATTTGGGAGCCTGCGAATGCCAGATAAGTGTATGGCCTACAATGTGCATGTTGTTTTGCTCACCGAATTCAATAAAACGGTCGGGTAAATCAAAATTAAATTTTCCCTCTTCGGGGTGAATCCGTTCCGCTTTCATGCAGTTTTCTGCCACAATGGAATTGAAATGCTTTGTTATGATATTCAAAGAGAGCGTGTCTCTTCCCAGAATATGGCTTGGATTTACGGCTGTTCCAATGTAAAATTTCCCTTCCAGCGCATCTTTGAGCGTTTTTTCTTTTTCAACCCGGGCTGAATTACAGGCCGGTAAAGTGGTTGCAATTAATAAACTAATTGCGAGAAATTGAAAAACAGGTAATTTCTTCATTTCGATGTAATTAAATTGATTGTTTCTTCAAAATTAAACTTTTGGGTTTCTGCGTGCAATTAATTCTTTCTCAATTTTTACTTCCATTTTTTTATTGATTTCATAAAAGAACAGACAAGCTACGCTAACCATAAATGTAAGGGTGGGGAAAATACTTACTGAAAGTTTTATTCCGGTAATAGTTTCGGGCAGCTGAACCAGCGATTGTTCATTGTATCCAAAAACCGCCAGAATTCCTGCTACCAGCGCACCGCCCACGCTCAATCCGGCTTTCAGTCCAAATACCATAGCTGAAAAGATGATGCCGGTGGCCCTGCGGTTGTTTTTCCATTCGGAATAATCGGCTACGTCGGCAATCATTGCCCAGAGCAGCGGAATGGTTAATCCGTAAAAGAATCCGTGAAGGATTTGGCTTAAAAATACCAGCGGAACAGCTGTTGGCGAGTAAAAAATGAACACCAGCAGGAACAGTGCAGAAAAGAATAAACCGAAACCAAAAATCTCTCTTTTTCCGTACTTGTCGGCCAGCGGTTTTGAAATGGCAATACCGATAATCATGAAAATTATTCCCACCGCATTAAACAGACTGAATCCTGAAGTTGGCGCATCCTCGGGCCACTGAAACCCATGAAGATCCATGCTTGTTAAAACGCCGTTCAGCCCGTCGATAAATCCGTTGAAGCCATAATTATCAAGGAAAGCGGCCAGATGAGGTTCACTCAGGTAATATTTGAAATAGTAAACATACATTCCGTTTTTCAATGCCAGTGTAATGAATACGAATACGGTAAGAATCAGCATGGCAATCCACGGTTTGTTTTTCGACAGGTCTTTCAGGTCCTGTTTCAGAGGCGATTCCTGTTCTTTGGCCGGAATAATACGTTCTTTTGTGGTTAAAAAGGTGATTATGAAAAATATAACCCCAACAATTGCGAAAATGGTCATGGTTTTTTCGAATCCGGCTGTGCGGTCACCGTCGCCAAGAATTAAAACCAAAGGCAGCAACAACACCTGAACAACAAACTGAGCAACCATTACCGCAGTAAAACGGTACGACGAAATGCTGTTTCGTTCGGCCATGTTCCCGGTAATTACACCGCTCAGGGCTGCATATGGTGTATTATTTGCTGCATAAATAAGCACCAGTAAAATGTAGGTTACCAGGGCGTAAATAATTTTTCCCGACGGGCTGAAATTTGGTGTGCTGAACGCCAGAATGGCAAAAACACCAAATGGTATTGCAGTCCATAAAATCCACGGACGGAATTTTCCCCAGCGGGTTTTGGTACGGTCGGCAATGGCTCCCATCACCGGATTGAAAAACGCACCCACCATTCCGCCTGCAAAAATAATTGCTGAAGCAGCTGCAGGTGGTACTTTGTAAACATCGGTATAAAAATAAGCCAGAAACGTCATTAACGTTTGAAAAATAAGATTGGCTGAGAGGTCGCCTAAACTGTACCCGATTTTTTCAACGATTGAAATTTTTTGTGAAGCTGGTTTCATAAAATTTTTGGTTAAAATTCAAACTAACATTTTAAAGTCTGCAAGATAAAACTTAGATTGTAATTTTTACAGTTTCTATGTCAGGTTTTGTAAGTTTTTCTGATAAAAATCGCTTCCGAAGCCAAATATTTGTTGTAAAATTGTGCTTTTAACAAAAACAAAATTGTATTTATCACACACCTGTAACTAATCGATTTAAAAATGAAACTTACTGTTGTTGATATTATTATCATACTGGTTTATCTTCTGGCAACCGTATTTATAGGGTTAATTCTAAAAAAAGTTGCACAAAAAAGTAAGGCCAACTACCTGTTGGGTGGAAACAAACTGCCCTGGTACATGCTTGGGCTTTCCAACGCATCGGGTATGTTCGACATTTCGGGTACCATGTGGCTGGTAACACTTCTTTTTGTTTACGGACTGAAAAGCATTTGGATTCCCTGGCTTTGGCCGGTATTCAACCAGATATTTCTGATGGTGTACCTGAGCATCTGGCTGCGCCGCTCGAAAGTGACAACCGGCGCTGAATGGATCAACACCCGTTTTGGCCGAAGTCGCGACAGTAATCTTTCGCATGGCGTGGTTGTGGTTTTTGCGCTCATTATGTGCCTCGGATACCTTGCCTACGGATTTATCGGATTGGGGAAATTTGTAATGATATTTATTCCCTGGGACATTGTCGCTCCGTATATCCCGTTTGAAGTTCCGCTGGAGTATGTGCCTCATATTTATGGCATTGCCTTTACGCTTTTTGCCGTTTTTTATGCGGTTTTGGGCGGAATGTCCAGTATTGTCTGGGCCGATGTGCTGCAATATGTTATCATGACCATTTCGGCTATTTTGATTGGTGTTTTGGCAATGAAAGCCATGGCTGTTGAAACACTGAATGTCCCCGAAGGCTGGCACTCGCCGTTTTTCGGCTGGAATTTGAGTGACCTCGACTGGCGGGGAATTATTGACGAGGTGAATACCAAAATTGCCAGCGATGGGTATTCGCTTTTTACCATCTTTTTTATGATGATGGTGTTTAAGGGAATTCTGGTTTCAATTGCAGGTCCTGCACCAACCTACGATATGCAAAAAATTCTTTCTACCAAAACGCCAAAAGAAGCAGCAAAAATGAGTGGTTTTGTTTCGGTGGTTTTAATGCCGATCCGCTATTTCATGATTGCCGGTTTTGCCATTCTCGGTCTTTTGTATTACGATCGGTTAAATCTGATGGTAGCCGGGCAAATTGACTTCGAACAAATTCTGCCGTCGGCCATTTCAGAATTTGTGCCTATTGGTTTTATGGGTTTGCTGCTGGCAGGGCTGCTTGCTGCATTCAACTCCACCTTTGCCGGAACATTGAATGCCGCTCAGGCCTATCTTGTAAACGATATTTACCTGCGCTACATCAAACCCGATGCCTCCAATATTGAAACACGGAACATGAATTACATCACAGGCGTTGTTGTTGTAATCGTAAGTATCATTTTTGGTGTTTTTGCACAGGATGTAAACAGCATGTTGCAGTGGATTGTGTCGGCATTGTACGGAAGTTATGTGGTTTCCAACGTGCTGAAATGGTACTGGTGGAGGTTTAACGGTTACGGTTATTTCTGGGGAATGGTTGCCGGGTTGATTCCAGCTCTGATTTTT
>CAZCPH010000063.1:0-11571 GCA_964500105.1 uncultured Mariniphaga sp.
TACAATTTGAAGGCGCCATAGCCAAAATTTAAGCCAAAAAAAGCTGTCCGTTTACCAGACAGCTTTTTCAATAAAGTGGAATATTTTAATAGAATTTTGCTCTTCTGTCTTCTACTTCTGCTTTTTCGCGATGTGCATTGTAAGCCTGCGAAGATGCACGGAAAGTCAGGTTTTGGGCCAGGCGCATTTTTTCGTTTTCTATATCCTGGTCTGTTCCTTCGTTTACTGAAGTTACTTTTACAATATAAACTGCGTTGTTGCCTGCCACCGGTTGCGATATTTGATCGGCTGACAGGTTTGTTGCAGCTCCAATAACTTTTGGTTCCATGCCAACTCCCGGAATCTGAATGGATGTAAAGTTGATGTTGGCGGCATTTCTTACCGTTGTACCCAGCTCAGAAGCTATTGCATCAAGATCGGTTTTGCCCTGCATGGCAGTTTTGGCTTTTTCAACCAAAAACTCTCCTTTCTTTTCTTTCAGAACTGCCAGCTCAACACGTTCTTTTACACTTTCGAAACTTGCAACTCCTTCTTCGGTTGCCGAAACCAGAGTGGCAATGACAAAGTTTTCGCCAAAATCGAAAATGGTTGAACCCTGCTGATCCTGGATGATGTTTCCGGCTTTTGATTCGAACGCAGCACGTATTAACGGACGCGAATTTTCCATATTACCAACCCTTAGGTCTGTTTCTCTGAGGGAAGCATTTCGTTTGGTCAGATTTTGCTCAGCAACAGCTGCATCGAAAGCTTCTTTTGTCAGATTTTTCCCTGCAAATTCACTTGCTTTGGCATATACACTCTGGTAAGTTTGAGTGCTTGGTGTGACGTTTCTCACCAGGTATGCCACCTGTACCTGACGCGATTCTGTTCCGCGAGCAGTTGTTTGTATAATATGAATTCCAAATTGTGAGTTGGCGATTGAAACTTCGTTTACCTTATTGTTGAAAGCGGCATCTTCGAAAGGTTTTACCATCATGCCGCGGCTAAACCATCCCAATTCTCCTCCCTGGATTGCCGAGCCCTGATCTGCCGAAAATTCCATTGCCAAATCAGCAAAGTTGCTGCCGTTCTCAATGGCTGTTTTCAGGCTGTCGGCAAGTGCCTGGTTGGCAAGCAGTTCTTCCTGTGTGTTCACCGTAAGCAAAATGTGTCTTGCTTCAACTGAATCGGGCATCATTTCCGATGCATGAAGTTTGGCAAGTTTGTAGGCATTGTCTTCGAAATAAGGGCCAAAAATGGCATTTACTTCTGCATCGGTTTCAAAAATCCATGCAGCAATATCTTCAGGAAGGTCTTCACGTTTGTTCCAGGTTGCGTCGAAACCGACATCCGAATTGGTGTTTACAAAAGCGACGTTATCTGTTGCCGATGCAAAATCTGAAACAATATCATTTACCCATTCTTCAGCAGCCGAAAAATCATCGCTTGATGGCTCGACCTGAAAGGTTATGTATTCAATCTGACGCAATTTTTCCTGCTTGTAGGTATCCTGATTCCTGGTGTAATAATCTTTCAGTTCTTTTTCAGAAACAACCACCTGGCTATCGGCTACGGTATTGTGATTTAGTGCAATATAGTCGAAGTTAACCTGTTTGTTCCGTTCTTTGAGGCTGTTTTCTGCCTCGGGTGAAGTAACAAACAACCCTTTGCCCACAAGGTTATTGTATTTGCTTTGAATGCGTTCGTCAACAATCTGGTCTTCGAGGTAAAGCCAGTACTGGCGCTGCTCAGGTGCTACACCTGTTTCGAGGTTTCTGAGAAACTGAACAACCGCGCCACGATCGACCTGACCGGTATTCGGGTTGCGAAAGAGTTGCTGTACAATGGGATGAAGGTTTGTTCCCTGCAGCATATCGAACAGTTCATCGGAACTGACATCAATTCCCAGATTTTTGTAAACATCGTTCATTACGATGTCGCGGATCATGGTCTGCCAGGTTTGTTCACGAACCTGCACCCAGGTATTTTCATCCAGCTGGTTCTGCTGGGTATTCATGCGATAAATATCTCCAAGTTTTTCAACTTCTTGCTGGAATTGAGGATATTGAATGGATTCTCCGTTGATTTCGCCTACTTCCAGACGATTTCCCTGAAAAACAGAAGTTCCACCCTGAAACATGTCACCCAGGATGAATGCTGCAAGCGAAATTCCAATTACAATTGCTACCAATAATCCTGCTTTTGTCCTAATCGTTTGTAACGTTGCCATTGATTTACAGTTATTTTAATGCAAAATTTACTTGTTTTTTTTCGAGCTACGAAGATAGTAATTTTCAAAAGAAACCATGAGAATTTATTTTTTTTTGGAGTGTGTGTAAACTTACCGAAATATATGGCTGAAATTCAGTGTGATAATCCAGTCGGAATTTCGGTTTTACCCTTTTTATGCCATACGGAAAACACGAATGCCCGGAGTTAAAAGGTAACGGAAGGAAGTTTACGGTTCATTCCCCAAATCAAGTTCGCGTTGAATCCTGTCGGGACTTGAATTGTTTTCAGGCAAAGCCTGTATGGAATCTGTTGGTGACGTTGGTGAAGCATTCACGTCGATGTAGATGGTGCCTTTCGGATTTTTAATCCGCCAGTTTTGCATCGATTGGTCCGACTGAAATCCGATACCGCTGATAATCTGGTTTTCGCGAATAATTCGCACAAATTCCTCGGTGTAAATCTTTTCTTCTTTTTCTTCCCAAATGAGGTGCTCGGTTTTTAATGTATCTCCCTGGGCATTGGTTGCCACAACATTATTTTTTGCCTCCCACTTTTCTTCTTTTTCAAACTGTTTGGCATAGTCGGCGGTGATGCTGGAAATTATTTTCTGGTGTTCGTCGAATTTTACCAGTTCAATTCCTTCCGGGAATTCGAGGTAGGGTTTTCCGTCGCCTTCGAAACGCAGGAGTTTGGGTGCTTTAAGCGAAAACCGCACTTCACCGCTGTCGGTGAACATGGTTTGGTAGTTGGATGCTTCTATTGTGGGGAGGTTTTCGGGCGAACTGAAAGCTTTTATTTGCTCAATGTTGTTTTCGCATGCAGAGAAAAGAAAAGCAGCCCCTGTAAAAAGGGCTGCAATTCTGATAAATTGAACTATTTTTTTGGTCTTAGAACCGAACTCTTGTATTTTCATTAATCCAACCTCCTACTTTGTAGCTTTGTCCTTCCTGTAAACTGCGGAAGAAAGCTTCTTCCTTGTTGGGGAAGTACCTGCGGTAGTCGCTTGCTTTTTTTGAAGCATCAACTGCGCAGTCGGGTTTTGAACGTGCCCGTTCGAAGTAATCAACAGCAACCCAGAAAACACTTGCCTTCTCAAAATTATCGGAACCAAACGAGCGGCTGGCTGCCACATAAATGTCGCCGATCAGCATCAGTGCTTCGCAGTAGTCCGATTTGATATCGAGAGCACGTTTTGCATAATTTCGTGCTTCCTGCAGAGCATTTTCTTTGGCATAAATAAACAGCGCGTATTCGTAATAATACTTTGCAAGCAAATCGTTGTCAGTTTCCTGTTCCATTGCCTGGCGGTAATAATTTTTAGCGCGGTCAACATCGTCTCTTTTTACAAACCGGCGTGCCATGTTGAACGCAGCTTCTGCCGATGGTTCCAGTTCATAAAGTTTTTCAGTTGCTTCAGCAAACAGCGGTGTTTCGTCGCAGTTGGCATTGCCCAGGCGGCGCAGCATTGCTTTGATGAAATCCACTTCATCTTTTTTGCTTTCGTATTGCGGAGTGAAAATGTTCACTAATGCTTCGCAGTCGGCTGCACCCGATGTGCCAAAAATATCTTCGATATAGGCCTGTACATCATTAATGTTTTTAATTGTTTCTGCATCCGGGTCTTTTTCAAGCATCGAATTCAGTATGGAATTTGACAAATCGTAATTTTTCACTACGGTTTCCTTGGGCAAATCACCCAGTTTAAATAACGAACGCGAGGTTTGCATGAGTAAAACCAGCACCGGAAGTTCGGCTTTTTCTCCTGTTTCGGCAACTGACTCGTTCAGCCAGTCATATCCTTTTTTCAGCGTTTCTTTCAAATCGCCGTTATCCTGTTCCCTGTCGCTTTCGAGTTTGTATTTTAACCAGGCAGTTGCCTTGCGGCCAAGAACATAACCTTTTTCTCCAAAGTATTTGATTCTTTTGTCATACAATTTCATCAAATCATCAATATGCTTGCTTTTTTCTTCAGGTGTTGAAGCATTTTCAATCATGTTTTCGTACATGTTTGAACCATGAATGTATAAATTCAGTGTTGACTTTGGATATTTGTTGTAAACGATTCTCCAGTGTGGCAATGCCGATTCGAAATTGCTTTGTTTGTAGAATTCGTTGTATAAAGACAATTCATTCATAAAATCCCTGTCCTGCTCACGAATGAGTTCTTCTGCGGATTTTAAGTTTACGTCTCCGGTTTCTTCACTTTCTGCTTCATCTCCGGGCATTTTTCCGTCGAAAGCAAAGTCGAATACATCGCCGGGCTTGTCTGAAATGTCCATGCGTTGTGATTCATTAATAAAAGTGAAGCGAATCCATTTGGTTTTTGCATCAGCTTCAATTTCATATTTGCCGTCGAAACTGGTCATCATTGTGCCGCCACGGTGTGCTTCTACAGTAACTCCTGCGGCAGGTTTACCTTCGCGGTAAACAGTGCCTTTAATTACTCTTTGTGCCTGGATGGCGGTGGCAGCAACCAAAACCAGGAAGGCGCCCAAGAGTGCTATGCGAAAAACAGCTTTCATAGTTTTATACTTTTTATTTGTTTTACTTTAATCAAATCTTCGTTGTATAAACCATAAGTCGTACAAGTTGACGCTCAGGTTTAACTTTGCATAATTTTCAAGAACTAAATTGTTTTGTTTTGTTCCTCTTCTTCCCAACTCGGCCGAAATGTTTATGGTTGAATTGGAACGATAAACCGGTAATCCTACACCAAAACTTATGCCAAAATCGTTAATTTGTTGATTATCAAGCATGATGTATGTTTTCTCATATTTTGCACCGACCCTGTAGGCAATTCGGTTGAGGTAACTTCGAATGGAAAACTTGTCTGGTATCCATTCCGCACCAACTGCAAATTTATCTAAATCTGTTAAAACATCGCTACCTCCGCCGGGTAAATTTACGTTTGACCAACTCTGACGATAGTAGTCGGCATTTATTTCCAGTGAATTGTCTTTTACATACGAAATTCCGAACCCGTAAGTAAGTGGGAATTCAAGGTTGCCTTTTTCTTCTGATTTGAAAGGTTTTATGGTGTCCTGGTCTGATGCGCGTGAGGTCTGGCTCACCTGAATGGATATCTGCTTTGTGTTTAAGTCGGAATAAAACCGGGTAACAGCAGGCTTGTTTTCCAGCACAGCGGCCAAAATAATTTTCTGGTCATTTTTAATGGGAATGGTGGCCTGCGTTCCAAAACTAAAGTTGAAATCGCGAACCCTGAGCGATTCGGTCCGCTGATTGTTGTAAAAATCAGACGCATCCAGAAAAATGGTTTGTGCCCTGCGGTTCAGCATGCCAAACATGTAGTTCAGGTTGGCGCCAACCGAAATGTTTTTGACCGGTTCTACAGCCAGACCCAGGTATGCTTTTGATATTGAGCCGTCTCCGTAATAATTGTAAAGAATGTTTCCCGCGTTGGCCACTTCATCATAAACCTCAACGTTGTAGCCAACATCGGAGTACGGAGTTAACCCCAGTGAGGTTGCCATCCAGTTTGTAATCTGAAAATTCATGGCAAAGTAGCTGAAGTTGATATCGTTTGCATTCATACTTGTGATGTCGTTGCTGTAGTTGGCTAATTTTCCCCTGGCTCCGAACTCAAACATAAAACCAAGAGAATCGATGGCAGTATATGACGCAGGGTTGGCGAAATTGATTTGCTGATTGTTTCGGCTGGCCAGTGAGGCACCGCCCATTGCTGAGGTTCTCCCGAAACTGTAAGGCTGAAGGTCGCCTAACCCGAACCGCGAGTACGGCGAACTGGTGTTATTATTAAATTGTGCAAACAAGAAAGCCGGCATTGCAAGCATTCCGGCCAGTATAATCACGTTTCTAATTCTCCCCATTATGTTCTAATATGCGGTTTAACCCGATGGCTATTAAATTGAAATGTACAAAGAAAGAATTTTTTAATTTCTTATCAAAAAAAATGGCATCGCCACCGGTAATAATTACGTTTAAATTTCTATAAAATTCCTTAAATGTATCTATGGCTTTATCTGCCTCAAACACAATTCCATGCTGCACTCCGGCCCGAATGGCATCTTCGGTTGTATTGCCGAAAAGATTTTCAAAATCTTTTTTTTCTATCAGTGGTAACCGGCCTGTAAACTGGTTCAGCGCTTTAAAACGCATTTCAATTCCTGGTGAAATGTTGCCCCCAAGGTATTGTCCTTTTTCATTCACAAAATCGTATGTAATGGCAGTGCCGGCATCTATCACCAGTACATTTTTCCCGGGATACAGGTGAAATGCTCCCACGGCGGCTGCAATTCTGTCTTTCCCCAGCGTTTCTTTGGTTTGGTAACAGTTTTCTATCGGAAGCGGAGTTTCACCATTAAGTTCAAGGAAAAAGCTGAGTTTTTGGCGAAGGTGACTTTTTAATTCCGGTGAGTAATCTTTTACCGCTGAAATGATTGCCTTGTTTATGGATGGATGTTCATTCAGCAGCACATCGATGTGCGATGGCAGAAGCTCATCAACCGGCACGGAAATCATTTCTTCACCATGATTGAACACTGAAAATTTGGTGCGGGTATTCCCGATATCTATTACCAGGTTCATTCTAATTAATTATACGCTGGCTGATATCAAGCGCTTTTACCGAATGGGTCAGCGCACCAATGGAAATATAATTTACCCCTGTAGCCGCCACTTTTCTGATACGTTTCAGTGTCATGTTTCCCGAAGCTTCGATTTTTGCACGTCCGTTAATTAAGTCAACCGCTTCTTTCATCAGCTTCGAACTCATATTATCGAGCATGATGATGTCCACATCGGCATTTAATGCTTCTCTGACCTGTTCCAGGTTGGATGTTTCCACTTCAATTTTTATGCTTTTCGGAATTTTTGAGCGTATGGCGTCCACAGCCTGTTTAATGCTGCCGGCAACCTGAATGTGGTTGTCTTTTATCATCACCATATCGTAAAGCCCAAACCGGTGGTTGGAGGCGCCTCCCATTCTAACGGCATATTTATCGAGGTGCCGGTACCCCGGAAGCGTTTTTCGGGTATCCAGAATTTCCACTTTATGTCCTTTAATTTCCTCCATGCACAAATTGGCGTAGGTGGCAATACCCGACAAGCGTTGCAGAAAATTCAGTGCTTTGCGTTCACCGGTCAGCAGCGCTCTGTAATTTCCTTTGAATTCTGCAATTACATCACCGGGCTTAACTTTGCTTCCGTCGGGCAATTTTTCTGTCCATTCGATGTTTTTGTCAAATTTTTTGAAAACCATTTCTGCAACCGGTAACCCTGCAATAACTCCTTCTTCTTTTGCCACCAACACAGCTGTCTTATGGCTGTCGGGTGGTACCAGGTTGTTGGTGGTAATATCGCCGTCGCCAATATCTTCTGCATAAGCCAGTTCAAACAGAACTTCGGCCGATTTAAGTGTTTTTTCGTCCATCATTTTTTTCCCTCCTTACGGGTTCAAATTGAATTTCTTTGTTTTTCTGCTGTAAAATATGTACTTCAAACCGGGGGTTTTCTTTCGGAAAATCTGTTCTGATATGCCCACCCCTGCTTTCTTCGCGAGCAAGTGCTGCTTTGGCAATCAAGCGGCAAACTGTTGCACTGCTTTTAATTTTTAGCAGGTTGTAATCTTTGTCAGAAAGATTGTAATTATTTTCAATTTCCTTAAATACGTCTAACGCTTCTTCCAGGCCGGTTCTGTTTCGAACAATACCAATGTTTTTCATCATTTGCGATGCAATTCTGTTTTGCTCTTTCAAAAATGTATTTTCAGACACCGGATTTGGCAGCACAGGTTCGGTTTCCGGGAGGTTTTCTTCAGGCCATTTGAGTTTGGCTGCCGTTTCGCTGGCACGTTTACCAAAAACCAGACATTCGAGCAGCGAATTGCTGGCGAGCCTGTTTGCACCCATTACTCCGGTTGACGCTGCTTCGCCACAAACAAACAGACCCCTGATGTTTGTTTCACCATTTAAATTGGTGTGAATTCCACCTACCATATAATGTGCTGCCGGCGCAACCGGAATGGCATCTTTCGTTAAATCGAGCCCTAAATTTTTCAGATGCAGATAAATATTGTGGAAACGGGATTTTATTTTTTCAGCATCCAGATGTTTTAGCGAAAGGTAAACGAAATCCTTTTCAGACTGCTGAATTTGTTTAAAAATATTGAAAGCCACCACATCGCGTGGTGCAAGTTCGGCCAGCGGATGAATTTCTTTCATAAATCTCCGGCCCTCGTGGTCTAGCAGCCATGCTCCTTCACCCCTGACAGCTTCGCTGATAAGATAAGCTTCCTGCCCCGGCACATACAGTGCCGAAGGATGAAATTGAATGAATTCGATATCAGAAATGTTCGCGCCAGCTTCCCATGCAAGTGCAATGCCGTCGCCGGTTGCAGTGTGTGGATTGGTAGAGCGTGCAAATATTCGTGATAAACCACCGGTAGCCAGTATAACGGCTTTCGATTTAAACAGCATGTTTTTGCCGGTTTTGAAATCGAGTGCCTGAACGCCAACAATGTTCCCGTTGTTTTTCAGCAATTTAACAACAGTTGTGTATTCGAACGGCGAAATACTTTTTTGCTTTTTTACTTTTTGAAGTGTGAAGCAGGTCAGCATTTTGCCTGTTGCATCACCATCGGCATGTAAAATTCTGCGCTTGCTGTGGCCTCCTTCCAGTCCGAGCACAAATTGCCCGTTTTTTTTGTCAAACTGCATTCCCATTTCAATCAACTCAAGCACACGGTCTTTTCCTTCGTTAACCAGAATTCGCACAGCATCTTCGTCGCACAAGCCACGGCCTGCAGAAAGGGTATCTTTCATATGTTCGTCGGGCGAATCGTCGCTGCCAACAGCAGCAGCAATTCCTCCCTGTGCATAATACGAATTGCTGGTGTCGAGTTCCGATTTGGTGATTACAGCCACCGAACCGAACCCCGAAGAGTGGTAGGCCGCAGTAAGCCCGGCAAGCCCACTTCCAATTACAACCGTATCAAATTCAAATATTTGCATGTAATTGCTTCTGGTAAATGCGCGCCAAAGTTACTATTTCTTTCAAGTAATTACGCGATTTTGGGCAAAGCTTTTTTATTTGGGAAGATAATCGGGGCGAACAGGAGAAAATAGTTCCAAAACAACGGAATCTTCAACAATTTCCACTTCGTGTTCTACATTTTCGGGTATGCTCCATGCATCGCCCGGTTCTGCCAAATGCCACTGATCTGCTATTCTGAAATTGAGCTTCCCTGAAATCAATGTTCCGGTTTGTTCGTAAGGATGACTGTGCGCCGGAAGGCGATAGCCTTTTCTCAAATGAAACTCGCAGAGATTTGCATTTTCCCCGTGGGCGAGCGGACGCATCGTCACACCTTCCATCAGTGTTCGGGTTGAAAATTGATTTTTTCTGGTAAACATGGCTTTTAAACGTAATCCATTATTTTTCCTGCAATTTGCAGCAATGAAATTTCGGCAAGTTTGGTTTGGTATTTTATTGAAATCAGCCGTTCTTCGGCATCGAGCAAACTTTTTTGTACTTCGCGTAGTTCAATGCCCGACAAAGCTCCCAGGCGATATCTTTCCAGCGCAATTTCAAGGTTTTCGCGGGCAACGTTCAGGTTTTCCTCTTCCATCTCCACCAGGCGAAGATTGTTTTCGTAAGCATAAAATACGGTTAGCAGGTCTGCTTTAATTTCCTGTTCGATTTCCTGAAAACGAAGAATCCGGTTTTCTACTTCTATTAGCGCGTTGGCTTTTTCACGTTTGCGGTTATATCCGTCAAAAATATCCATTCCAAGTGTGAGTCCGTAATTTATCCCTCTGGTTTGCTGGTTGTTTAGCTGAACTTCGCCATAATCGCTGATTGTTCCGCTGCCCAACCCACGGTAAGAATAATTGTAGCTGGAAGACAGATTCAGGTAAGGATAAGCTCTCGAAGCAATAATTTTATGATCGAGTTCTGAAATCACCTGGTTTTTTTTCGCAATTTGAAGTCCGGTATTCAGGTCGAGGGTTGATTCGAGCAATTCTGCATAACTTAAATCGGGATTAAAAACGATGGAAGTGTCTTTCAGCCTGATGTTTTGTGCCAGATTTTCCAGTGCCATGAGTTTTTTCAAACGCACTTCCGATTCCAGAATCGCCTCGTTTTGTCTGGCCAGTCTTGAGCTGTCGGCGTTCAGGTAAACTATGGACTGCAGCAGTTCAAGTTTCGACGAAGCGCCGAGCAGATACCGGTCTTCATCGATGCGAACCCGTTCACGTGAGAGCGAAACAGCATATTCCATATTGTTCTGGTAATTTAGCTGCTGAATGTAATAGTAGTATTCTGCTACAATTTGTGCCACAAGGTTTTCCATGCTCATTTGGGTGTTTAGTTCACCCATTTGTTTCAGTTCGTTGAGTTTTTGCCAGGTTGTTTGAACATTGAAACCGTTAAACAGGGTCATGTTCAGGTTTAATGCAGCAGAACCGGTTGTATTGTAAACTCCCGTTGATTTGTTTTGTGAGCCATTGTTCATGTTTTGTGTGGTAGAAGTTACATTGCCACCAAAGCGGTTTGTTGTATTAACAGATGGCAAAAAACCTGCATTGCCCCGGGTGTAATTGTTTCCGGCAATTTCTTCCTGGTTGCGGGCAACCTTCACCGAAAAGTTTTGTTCCAACCCGGTCACCACACAGCGGCTAAGGTCATAAATTTCCTGAGAATGAACTAGTCCCGGAAAAATAAAAAGAACAAAAGCCGGTAGGAGAAATTTAATTTTTTTCAGGTAGTTCATTTTTATCTGGCGTAATTGCATTTTCATTTATATTTTTTGATTCACTTGAAATCAACAGGTAAATTCCGGGAACCACATACAATGTCAGAATTGTGGCAATTAACAAACCCCCAACTACCGCAGTACCCATGGCAACCCTGCTTTGAGCGCCTTCGCCGAGCCCCATTGCCAGCGGCAGAATGCCAAGAATTGTAGATAAACTGGTCATTAAAATTGGCCGGAAACGTGCAGCAGAAGCGAATTTAATGGCATCAAACTTATTCAAACCGGCAGTTTTTCGCTGATTGGCAAATTCCACGATGAGAATACCATTTTTGGATACCAGTCCGATGAGCATGATGATACCAATCTGACTGAAAATATTCATCGTAATGTTAAAATACCACATAAAAATAAGTGCTCCGGTAAGTGCCAAAGGTACTGTCATCATTACAATAATCGGGGCTTTAAAGCTTTCGAACTGAGCCGAAAGAACCAGAAAAATCAGCACAATGGCTAATACAAATGCAAACATCAGACTCGATGAACTTTCCATAAAATCTTTGGAGTCACCATCAAGTGCCGTGCGAAAAGTATCGTCGAGTACTTTGGCGGCAATTTTGTCCATT
>CAZCPH010000064.1:0-4369 GCA_964500105.1 uncultured Mariniphaga sp.
ACCAACAAAAAACCAAATAAAATACCGGGGAGACAACTTGCAGAAAGCTGAAAAAAAACCGGCGAGAAAGCAATGAGAATTAGCGTAAATAACTCATTTCCGGGAAACAATTTGTTAACAATCCGGGCAGAAAGCAACAGTGTAAAAACGGCAAGCAGCAGATTAAAGGTTTTTGCAATTAAGTATCCAAATTGCGAAAACGGAACCAAAAGAAGTGTATAAAATGGATTGCTGCCAAATAGAAGTTCCGGATGTTCAAATGAAAACTTTGCATTCCAGTATTGAAGAATATTTTCCAAACCTCCAAACCCATAAACACTTTGGTTGAATAGAAGAAAAAAAACCTGAATTAAAATGAAACCTGTAAAAAATAGATACAACAAATTATATTTATCAGGTTTGAACATAGATTACTTTTGAAAAACATTATACTTCAATACACACCACAACGCACGGAAACCGTCGCGCCAACCAATTTTCTTTCCTTCTTCGTATGTGCGGCCATAGTAAGAAATGCCCACTTCGTAAATCCGCACGCCTGGCACCCGTGCAACTTTTGCCGTCACTTCCGGTTCAAAACCAAACCGTTTTTCTTTCAGGTCGAGGCTTTTAATAATTTCTGAACGAAACAGTTTGTAGCAGGTTTCCATATCGGTAAGGTTCAGGTCGGTAAACATGTTTGAGAAGAAAGTAAGAAACTTGTTTCCGATGGAGTGCCAGAAAAACAAAATTCGGTGCGGGTTTCCGCCCATAAACCGCGAGCCGTAAACCACATCGGCATTTCCCTCGGCAATGGGTTTCATCAGAAGGTTGTATTCGCGCGGGTCGTATTCCAGATCGGCATCCTGAATGATGATGCAATCGCCGGTGGCCTCTGCAATTCCGCGGTGCAACGCTGCACCTTTGCCCATGTTTTGCGGTTGCAGAAAAAGAGTCATGTTCATTTCATGATGATTTTCAATATAATTTTCAATCACCTGAACCGAATTATCTGTAGAAGCATCGTTTACAATGATGATTTCTTTGCTGAAACCATATTGCAGTTCTGCGGCCAAAACACGATCGAGAATGGCATGAATTGTTTTTTCTTCGTTATAAACAGGAATTACAATGGACAATATCATCGGCTCAAATTTTATCAGCGTTTTGTTATTTGTCGAATTTCCGCAAAGTTAAGCATGTAAATCGAATTATTCAGTTTCAATATCTTTGATTTTTATCAGATAGTTGGTTTCAATGGTGAATTGCCGCGTTTCCGGGTTAAGAAATTCAAAGGTAATTTTATTCATTCCCCTCTGATGGATTTGATAAACGGTATCAATGTTATAATTCATATCCAGAATTTCATTTCGCTTCCGCCAGTTGGTATAAACCCATGTTTCCGGTTTCTCCATGGCCTCATACAGTTGCTCCCAGGTAGCAATATTTCGAACCGAATCTTTTGCATTAAAAAACAGTTCGTACTCTTCCAAATCGAAATTGTATAATATTTTTTCGGCAGAAACATCCTGTTCAAAAATTTCAATCGCCTGGGTGTGTCCCTGGTATGAAAATAAAAACGGAACGAGCTGCGTGTTCAGAAACAGGTTAAAAACGGCAACAGTAACCACAGTCGAATACAGCAGCCGATTCCAGCGATTCCGGTCGGTTATCATGTACAAACCAATCAAAAATGCTCCGCCGGCCACAAAAAGTACGGGAATAAAAACTTCTGTTTCCATAAATTTTAATCCCGAAAACAAAAGCAGCCCAAAAAGTAAAAGCAGCATAAAACTCTGGGCGTAAATGAGTTTATTGGTCAGAAATGATGGCCAAAGCAAATAGTACTTCATTCTTCCGGCAGCCACAACCGCCAGCAACGGAATAAACATCATCATGTAATTTGGCGCCTTTCCGCGGGCAATGCTGTACACCACAAGCAAAACCAGCACGCCGGCAAATAAGGAAATTCCCATTTTATTCGGCTTTGGAGCATAAAACCAACTGATAATTTCGCCTCCCAATGCCGTTATAAAAATGATTGTCCATGGCAAAAATGCCCAAAGCAGGTTGTACAAATAGAAAAACGGATCGGTGCTGGAGCCGGCCACTTCGCCGGTCACCCGTCCCAAATTGTTATCAATAAAATAAAACCGAAGCCCATCGGTGCCAAAACTTTGCCACAAATGGTAAAGTGTCGGCGAAATAACAACCAGTACCAGCAAAACGCCCAAAATCCATTTGGGATGAAAAAGCTGTCTGAAATCCATTTTCAGCAACAAATAAAAAAGCACAAAAAAGAAAGGTAAAACCGCACCTACCGGACCTTTGGTGAGCATTGCCAGGCCGATTCCAAAAAAACCTAAAATAAAATGCGCCGGTTTTCTATTTTCCAAATATTCGGCCAGTTGCCAGATGGCCAGCGTTACGGCCGCCTGCAAAACCGTATCGGTATGAAAATCGAAAAAATAGAGGAAAAAGATTTGCGAAGTTCCGGCAAGAAGTGCAGCCAGCTTCCCCGACAATTCGTTGTAAACCAGTTTACCCAAACGGTATGTGAAATAGATACTGCTTGCCCCGAAAAGAAACGGAAACAGTTTGAATGCCCAGTTTGAATTTCCAAACAACTGAATGCCCAAACCCGCCAGCCAAAAAAACAAATGCGGTTTCTGGTCGTATGGTTGCCCATTGATTTTCAGGTTCAGCCAGTCGCCCGACTCCACCATTTGCCTGCTAATGGCAGCGTACAAGCCCGAATCGCCGGTAAGGTCGGTAAACAGACCAAAAACCCAGGCCAGTATGACCAGCAAAAATGCAACAGACCAGAAACTGTATTTTAAAATCTTGTTCAACCGTTCTATCTGAAATGAAAAAACAAATTAAATGAATTCTAACGGATATTGCTTTCTGAGAATTCAGATATTAAAAATCGGGACACCAGAATTTGGATATTTTAATAAAATCCTCAATTTTTACTCCGTTAAAAAATCAATTATGGCAAAATCACTGGTAAACACAAATGCAAAGTTTGGCACTTTACCTGTTTTTTTCACAGCACTTTCCACCATTCTTGGAGCAATCCTATTTCTTCGTTTCGGCTGGGCAGTTGGGCAGGTTGGTTTCTTTGGAGTAATCGGAATCATTGTTCTTGGGCATGTGGTAACCATTCCCACCGCCTTTGCCGTGGCCGAAATTGCCACCAATCAGCGGGTTCAGGGAGGCGGCGCCTACTACATCATCAGCCGTTCGTTTGGGTTGAATATTGGAGGGGCCATTGGCATTGCGCTTTACCTTTCGCAAGCCATTAGTGTAGCATTTTACATCATTGCTTTTGGCGAAGCGTTTGAACCGCTTTTAGACTGGATAAACCAAAAATATGGTTTTTACATTGCAGACCGCAGGTGGATTTCGCTGCCAACCATGGCACTACTTTCGATTCTTATTCTGGCCAAAGGAGCAAACCTGGGAATGAAAGCGCTCTATGTTGTGGTAGTGATTCTTTTTTCGTCCATCCTGTTTTTCTTTTTGGGTGATTCACCTTTAAAACCACAGGAAATAAACCTGCACGACCGGGTTGTCAACCATGAAAACTTCTTTTACGTGTTTACCATTGTTTTTCCGGCTTTTACCGGACTGGCTGCAGGCCTGGGTTTGTCGGGAGATTTAAAAGACCCCCAGAAATCCATTCCCCGCGGAACGTTGTGGGCCACTTTTGTGGGCATGATTGTTTACATTGCCGTTGCCTGGAAATTTACCATTTCGGCAACCCCGGAAGAATTGGTGAGCGACCAGTTAATTATGCGAAAAATTGCCCTTTGGGGGCCGATTATTCCGGTTGGACTGGCTGCTGCCTCTTTAAGTTCAGCGCTGGGTTCCATTATGGTGGCTCCACGCACGCTCCAGGCCATCGGATTCGATAACATCTTTCCGCAAAACAACATTAATTCCTGGTTTGCGAGAGGCAAGAAAAAAGACAATGAACCGGTAAATGCTTCATTGCTGACCGTAGTTATTGCATTTGTATTTGTTGCGGTTGGCGATGTAAACTTCGTAGCCCAAATCATTTCCATGTTTTTTATGGTGACTTACGGAGCCATTTGCCTGGTTTCATTTTTGGAACATTTTGCTGCCGATCCGGCTTACCGTCCCACCTTCCGTTCAAACTGGCATGCTTCGCTGGTTGGGGCACTTTTTTCATTTTGGCTCATGTTTCAGATGAATGCCCCGTATGCCGCCATTTCGCTGGTTATTATGGGAATAATTTACTACATCATTATGCTGGGGAACGAAGAAAACCAGGGATTGAACAAACTTTTCAGGGGGGTTATTTTCCAGATGAGCCGGCAACTGCAAATCATTCTCCAGCGGGCAGATAGCACCGATAAACAAA
>CAZCPH010000064.1:4379-5756 GCA_964500105.1 uncultured Mariniphaga sp.
CAGTCTATTAATCTTTTTCATAAATTAAGAAAAGCCACTAGAAACCCTAGTGGCTATTTTCTAGAATTAAGCAGTTAATTCGTGTCTGCCTTTTTTCCGTCTTCTAGCTAAAACTTTACGACCGTTTGGCGTTTGCATTTCGCAGGATACGTTTAACAGAAGGTCGGCCTTCGATATTATGCGCTGGATTTCGTTTAAATACGGATTCGGCACTTACATTCATTTTATTAAAGGCTACCTGAACGCCAAAACCACAGGAGAATCGAGGGAAGTTTTAAACCGCCTGATACAACTGGCGCACGGAAGCAAAAACAAAGTATATCTCGATACCATTATTTCACCATCCTACACTTCGGCTATTGCGCAGGTGGCGCAACTTTCCGGAATTTCAGGAAAAGGAAATAACCTGATTTTGTTCGAGTTTTCGAGAACCGATCCACAAAATCTGAAAGAAATTACGGCCAACTACAAAATTGTGGAATCAGCCGGATTTGATGTTTGTATTCTCAATTCTTCGTATAAAAATTTCGGGTACAACAACGAAATTCACATTTGGATTCGTCCGGATGACTACCGCAATGCCAACCTGATGATTTTGCTGGGCTACATCATTTTAGGCCACTCCGACTGGAAAAAAGGAAAAATTAAAATATTTGCCTTGTACCCCAAAGAATCGATGGATGAAAAACGCAAACAGTTGCTCGAATTGATAAAAACCGGCAGATTGCCCATCAGCCCGTCGAATGTAACGATGGTTTCGTTTGAAGAAGGGCACCGCAAGGAGGTCATATCCAGATATTCCTCCGATTCCGATTTAACGCTCATTGGATTTACTTCTGAATTACTTGAAAAAACAGAGGAATTCACGGAAGGCTGGGAAAACCTCGGAAACATATTGTTTGTAAGCGCGAATCGCGCAAAAGCAATAAACTGATTTGATTGGCGTTTTGCTCAAACGCAGGTTATAAAAAATATGTTCGTATTTTAGCAGAAAATATTCATTAAATAAAAAATGAAAACAGCCATATTTCCGGGGTCTTTCGATCCGTTTACCATTGGCCACGAATCCATAGTACGCCGTGCTATTCCCATGTTTGATAAAATTTATGTGATGATTGGGTTTAACGCCAACAAAAAATCGTTTTATCCACTGGAAAAGCGACTGAAGTGGATCAACCAGGTTTTTCAGAATAACGAAAAAGTAGAAGTTCGCGTACACGAAGGATTAACTGTAGATTTTTGCAAAGAAGTTGGCGCACGCTACATTTTGAGGGGGTTACGTACGTCGGCCGATTTTGAATACGAACGGGCCATTGCTCAGGTGAACAAAAAAATGCACCCCGAAATTGAAACCGTATTTCTGCTCACCCTGCCGGA
>CAZCPH010000064.1:5766-11570 GCA_964500105.1 uncultured Mariniphaga sp.
ACCATCATCCGCGACATTGTTTTCCACGGCGGCGACGCCAGCATGTTTCTTCCCAAAGGACTCGACATGAACGAGTTTAAAATGGATAACCACAAATAGGTTTTGAATGGTAAAACAGGTACTGTTTCCGGTTTTGTTTCTTCTGAGTTCGTTTGCAACCATTGCCACAACCATTCAAGGCAATCATCAGGATTATGCAGGAAAAGAACTGAAGTTTTTCCGGTATTCTGATGCCGTTACACAGGAAAAAAAGCTGCTCTTTACCCTCGAAGTTGATGCCCGGGGAAATTTTTCGACCGACACGGATGTAAAAACCACCACTTTTGTTTTCGCCGAATTTGGTGTTTACCGTGGTATGCTTTTTCTGGAACCAGGAAAGACCATTGAGCTTTCGTTGCCGCCCGTTCGCGAAAAATCGTTTGCCGACCAGAAAAACCCTTATTTTAAGCCGGTTGAATTCTGGTTTGCTACAAAATCCGGCAATCAGCTGAACGACCATATTTCAACATTCGACACACAATTGAACCTGTTAACCGACAAGAACTTTAATCAGCTCTATTTCAATCAGTCGAAGGCTGTTTTCGACTCCATCCAAAACACGCTCGATAATCAGTTCAGAAATATTAACGATGTAACTTTTAATTGGCATAAAAAGCTAAAGATGAAAGCAGTGGAAGCCGACGCCTTCCGACTGGAACCCGATGCTATTTCTGCTGTCTTTCAGGGAATTGAAACGCAATACCAGACTCATCCGGCATTTATTCAGCTTTGCGATAAAACCTTTACCGGCAAACTTAGTTTTGAAGCAAAATCTCTCAACGGCAGCTCAGTCCGAAATGCTGTAGCGAATGGAAATCTTCGTTTTCTCAAAAACTTTCTGGAAGAAAAGTACAAGATAACCGGCGAACTAAATGATTTGGCGCTTCTAAAAATGCTGCACGACGCTTTCTATTCGGGAGACTTTGCTCAAAACGATATTCTCAGATTGGTTGGTTCTCCTGCATTCCAGAAAAATAAAGATTCGGTCGTTCGGGAAACCGCAAAAAATATTTTGAAAAAACTGGAATTTTTGAAAAAAGGCAGCCAGGCTCCCGTTATTTGCCTGAAAAATACTGACGGACACCGGGTTTGCACCAACGAAACCGCCGCAGGAGATGAAAAATTCAAATACCTGATTTTTGCCGATACTGAAATGATTGTTTGCCGTGAGCATCTGAAATACCTCACACGGACGCAGGAACAATTTCAAAAACATCTCGAAATAATTGTTGTGCTGCGCAAAACCGACCTCATTGAAATGAAAATGTTCCTGGACAAGGAAAAAATTCCCGGCATTCATTTGGTTGATGAAAACAGCGAATTCATTGAAAAATACAAGGTAAAATCTTTTCCCACATGTCTGTTGTTAAACGAAAACCATGAAGTGGTTATTCAGGAGGCCAGGGCGCCGCTCGACGGATTTGAACAGCAGTTTGGTTCTTTTTTAAGGCAGGAATTGTTCGAACGCCAGCGCATTCAGTCGCGGTAAAGAAAAATAATCTGTTTCAAATTTTCATAGGTATTGACAAGCACTTCCTGCAATTCACTTTTTTCAATCCATTTCACTTCAGTAATTCCTTCCTCTGTTTGCGGAATAATTCTATCCGAACCATTATAATCCATTTCAAACCAGTAAGTTTCTTTAAAAATCCACTGCCCTTTGGTTTTGGCGTATGGTGAGGGGTAAATATGAAATGTTGACGGCAATTGCGTTTTAATTTGCTGTCCCGAAATACCACATTCTTCGGAAACTTCGCGCAGTGCGGCTTCAGGCGGCGTTTCACCTTTTTCGATTTTTCCCTTGGGCAAATCCCACTTTCCGTTTCTAAGAATAAATAATATCCGGTTGTTGCAATTTACCACGCCGCCGGCTGCGGGAACTTCGAGAAAAACAGACCGAAACAGCTTAAAGAACTGGTCAGGCTGGGGATGAACCAGTGTTATTTTTTTCGAATATTCACCAGAAAAACCAACAAACCAGTTTTTCAATGCATCAGAAGTTACTGTTTCGTCAAATTTTACCGCCAGGTTATTTTTTTTATCATTCGCCGAAGCGCAGATTTCAATCATCCGGTCATTCAGAAAAACTTTATACATTTGTTTCATCGTTAAAAATTACAACAGATTATGGAACGGACTCAAATTGAAGTTACAAAAAAACTCCTCGAAATAGATACCATCAAAATTCAGCCGTTGAGCCCTTTTACCTGGGCATCGGGCTGGAAATCGCCCATTTACTGCGATAACCGAAAAATTTTGTCGTACCCCGAAACCCGTTCGTTTATCCGCGACAAATTTGTGGAAATTATTCAAAACAAATACCCGCAGGCCGAAGTAATAGCCGGAGTGGCCACGGGAGCCATTGCACACGGTGTTTTGGTTGCCGACAAACTGGGACTTCCGTTTATTTATATTCGGTCGAAACCAAAAGGTCACGGATTGGAAAACCTGATTGAAGGCGACCTGAAACCCGGACAAAAAGTGGTGGTAATTGAAGATTTGGTCTCAACCGGCGAAAGCAGTTTAAAAGCAGCCGAAGCCGTGAATAATTTCGGAGGCGAAGTAATTGGAATGCTTTCCATTTTTACCTACAATTTCGATGTTGCCAAAGAAAAATTTAAAAAGGCCAACATTGAACTGACTCCGCTCAGCCGTTACCAGGTTTTGATTGACACTGCACTTGAAGCCGGCGAAATCTCAAAAGATCAGGTGGAAACTTTAATGGAATGGCGTAAAGACCCGTCTAACTGGGGGAAAAAATAATTTTTTCGTAATTTCGTAAATCAATCAAAAAAAATGGAAGAAATTATTTTGAAAATAAAAGACCGCAGTAAAGTTAAATTCCTGAAACAATTGCTGAATCAATTTGATTTTGTTGAATTGAAGAAAGAAAAAAAAGAGAAAAAATCAACCCACACCATTTTTGATTCAGCTGGATTGTGGAAAGATAGGAACATCAATGCAAGTCAGTTAAGAGATGAAGCATGGACCAGGAAATAATTCTCTGCGACACAGATATTATTATTGAATTATACCGAAATAATCAGGAAATTATTTCAGAACTCCATAAAATCGGAACTAACAATATTGCAATAAGCATTATTACCGCGGGAGAGTTAGTTTTTGGCGCATTAAACAAAAGCGAGCTTCATCAAATTCAAAAAGATATTAAAAGCCTGAAAAACATTCACTTAGACACTAAAACAGGCAATATATTTTTAAACTTGATGTCAAAATATTCACTTAGTCACAAACTCAAAGTTCCCGATGCATTAATTGCTTCTACAGCAATTGCAAATCACATGAAATTTTTCACTTTAAACACAAAAGATTTCAGGTTTATAAAGGAACTAGAAATGTATCATTTCACAAAGAAAGAATGACCATGGCAATCAACAAATACGTAAGCGAAGTAAAATTGATCGATCACAACCAACAGATTGTTTTCGATTACCTGTCCAATTTCGAGAACCTTTCGGAATATCTCAATTCGGGGTTGATCGAAAAAATCACTAAACAAATTCCGCAGGTAAAAATCACAGATTTCGAATCTGACCGCGATTCATGTAAGTTTAATATTACCGGCATGGGACTGGCGCAAATCCGCATAGTAAACCGCGAACCGCACAAAACCATCAAGGTGGAAAGCTCGGGCGGATTGCCGCTTAGCATTACCTTCTGGATACAGTTGCTGCCCGTTTCGGCCTTTCAGACCAAAATGCGGCTCACCCTGCATGCCGATTTGAATATGATGATGAAAATGGTGGTGGGAAACAAACTGGAAGAAGGGATTAACCAGTTGGCTGAAACGCTTAAAAATCTGCCTTATAAATAATTTTCAGCCTTTTTTTTTCAGATAACAAATTCAATCTCTTTAAACATCCAGGCAGATTGTTTTCCTGAGTGGTCTTCGAGAATGAGCTGGCCAAATTCACCGGTTCCGAGTATACGCGCTTCAAAACGCTTGTTATTCTCCTGAAAAACAGCCCATTCATTCATTCTGAACAAATTTTTGTGGTAGGCTTCATCAATTTCGGCAATATCTCCTGCCTCCAGTTTTTGATACCAGTCTGAAAAAATCTGCCTTACCTGAACAGCCACTTCAACTGCATCATAATCTTTTCCGGTTAGCATTTTTAGCGAAACCGGATTGGGAAGCTCCTTTGAAAAACGGAGTTGGTTTAAATTCAGGCCAATACCGGCAACTGCCGTATGAAACCTGTTCCCCAAAATGGAAGTTTCAATTAAAATGCCAGCTATTTTTTTTGTTCCCACATAAACATCGTTCGGCCATTTTATGGCAACATTTTCGATTTGAGGCGTCAACCAGTCAGCCAGTGCCAAACTGGTTATTTTTGACAGGTAAAACTGCTTTCCCGGTGGTAAAAACGAAGGAAACAATATTAAACTGGCCAGTAAATTTTCCCCGGGAGCACTTTCCCACGAATTTCCGCGCTGTCCCCTGCCCTTTTTCTGATAAAGTGACAGGACCAAACTGCCATTTTCTGCATTCCCTTCGGTTATCAGCTTGCTGGCATAGTTGTTGGTTGAACCCGTTTCGCTTAAAACAATGATATTTTGATTTTCTGCCTGCATTTTCAGTTCAATTGAAACTTTGTTTCATTTTTTGGGTTATTTATGCCACAAAGGTGTAATTTTTTTGTGGTAAACTGCAAATCACAGACGTAAATGAAAATTTCAAAATAGAAGTAAGGCAAAAAATATATCTTTGCAGAGTCAAAAAGTATTTATGAATAAAAACAAGGAAATTACAGAAAAATTAAAAGAAGCAATCCTGGAAGGAATCAGGAAAATAAAAGGGAAAGAGATAACAATAATTGATTTAAATACAATTCATTATACTGAATGTGGTTATTTCGTAATTTGCCACGGAACATCATCGACGCAGGTGAGTGCAATTGCACAATCGGTTGAAGAAAATGTTGAAAAGGAAACCGGAGAAAAAGCCTGGCACACAGAAGGCTACAAAAACTCGATTTGGATTTTACTCGATTTCGGAGAAATTGTAGTTCATGTTTTTCACGAGCAGGCGCGGCATTTTTACAACCTCGAAGGACTTTGGGCAGATGCTAAAATAACAAAAGAAGAAACAGAAAATTAGGAACCAGATATGGCAGAAATCAACAAAAATAAAAGAGAAACACCACCTTCACCGCCGGAAAATCCGTTTTTGCGTACGGGCAAAAAGACAGATAAAAAAAACCCGAAGGGGCCAAAATTCAATGCATACTGGGTTTACGGACTAATTGCCGTCGCATTTATTGCCGTGCAGTATTATATCAGCAGCAGCAGCAGTCCGGTTGAAACCAACTGGAGCGATGTAAAATCGACAATGCTGGCCTCAAACGACATTGAGCGCATTGTTGTGGTGAACGAGAAGAAAGCAAACATCTACATAAAAAAAAGCAGCTTACAGAAATACGAGCAACAGTTTAGCGAAGCCAGCGGAAGATGGGCCTCATTTTACTTTCACCATTGGTTCTGTTGAAACCTTTGAACGCAACCTGAGGGAAGCGCAGGAGGGATCGATGGACGAAATTTTGCCCGAATACCGCGAAGAACGAAACTGGGCAGGAGAAATTCTTTGGACAATTGGCCCGTTTGTGCTCATTATTTTGCTCTGGCTTTGGATTTTCAGACGAATGAGCCGCGGTGCTGGTGGTGGCGCAGGAGGAATTTTTAACGTAGGAAAATCGCAGGCAAAAATATTTGATAAAGACCAGCGGGTTACTTCCACATTTAAA
>CAZCPH010000065.1:0-11517 GCA_964500105.1 uncultured Mariniphaga sp.
CGCCGGTCACCGTATTGTTGTATTCCTTTTTCCAAACACCAAAATTGCTGCCTTTCATCCGGTTTTTCCACACCCGGTAAGGTCCGCGGCCCATCCATTTTATACCGGTGCATTTTTCTTCAGGGTAGTTGAACGAAATGCCGATAAAATCAATATCGGTAATCCCTTTTACCAGCGGACTGGCTTCCAGTTTCAGCAACCCGTTTTTGTGCAGTGTCCAGCTCATTTTTTCCGGGTAATTGTCGGTGGAAATTTCAAAAACAAAATTTCCTTCTTCGTCTTTTTCCCATTGAGTTCCTGTAATTTTCGATTCAGTACCTGCCGGTACCGGACCTCCGCTAAGCGAAACTTCGCCATCTTTGTTTTTTACTGAAAGCAATGTTCCGTCTGTTTTTGAAAAAGAAATTTCCAGACTGTTTACTTTTGCCGTAACTGCATTTGCATTTTCTATAACATTGATTTCATGTTCTTCACCGGTAAGCGTTTCAATGATTTTTTCAGCTTTTTCCCATGGCTGCTTTACCGGCCAGCTCCAGGTGTACAGTTCGTTCCCGTGCGGGTCGGTGGCGGTAAACAGAAAAATGTCGGCATCATCGAGCGATTCGCCAAAATCGATTTCCACCAGTGAGGTTTCACCGGGCAATGCATCCGGCCCGGGGAATGTTCCGCTGCCGGTAATTTCTTCATCGTCAGGGCTTAATCCGGTTTTCACTGCCTGCCAGCCAAAGGAGCAGTCGGCCAGACTGGTATAGGTAAATTTATTTTCCAGGAACAATTTTCCGTTCCAGTTTCTGTTAATGGCAACTGGTTTTACCTGTACCGGCGACCAGATTTCTTTTACCGTATAAAAGCTGCCCTCTTTTTCGCGGTGTGGACCCAAAATACCATCTGGTGCATGGTTGCCGTCGGCATCGTAAACCGTTCCTTCCAAATCGGTGCGTAAAATGGCTTCGTCGGCCAGAACCCACAAAAATCCGCCGGCATGCAGCGGTGAGGTTTCGTAATTTCGCCAGTAATCCTCCAGTCCGGCGCCATGTCCGCCGTCGAACAAACCGTGCAGCAGTTCGGTGGCCATAAAGGGATCGTTCCCGTTTCCGTACCGGCTAATGGCATAATCAAATGCCGGATAATGGTGTGTGTCGGCACCGTTGCGCAGCAACCACGGGTAAAGCACTGGTCGTTTCTGAATGTCGTACACATGAAAATTCTTTTCATTGTAAAAATCCCAACCCCCTTCATTGCCGTGGTTCCAAATGACCACACTCGGATGGTTGTGGTCTTTTAAAACGGTTTCCTTTACCAGTTTTGGCCCCACGATGGTATCGTATTCATCCTGCCAGCCCGTAACTTCGTTCATCACAAACAGTCCTAGTGAATCGCACAATTCCAGAAAACGTTTGTCGGGAACATAATGCGAACTTCGCACGGCGTTCATGTTCATCTCTTTCATCAGTAAAACATCTGACAAATTGTGTTCTTCGCTCAGTGCACGGCCGGTTTCGGGCCAGAACGAGTGGCGGTTCACTCCTTTAAAAACCACTTTTTCTCCGTTTACATAAAACCCGTCGTGTTCGCGCAGTTCCACAGTGCGAAAACCAATACGTTCGGTAACCTCGTGTAAAACCTCGCCGCCTTTTTTCAGGCTGATTTTTATGTTGTAGAGGCTAGGCCATTCAGGATTCCAGGGGTTGATGTTTTCAAATTTCCCGGAAATCATTTTTTCGGTTGTGCCTTTTGGAAGTTCATCCTGAGCAGTTCCGGCCATTTTGTTTCCTTTTAAGTCGAACAATTCAACTGAAACGGAATGGTCTGATTTGGATTGGTTCAGCACTATCAATGTTTCAAATGACCCGTCAGCTTTGGCATTAATAGCTGTTCTGGAAAGATGGATTTCAGGCAGCACTTCCAGAAAAACCGGACGAAAAATGCCGCCGAAAATCCAGAAATCGGCCTGCCGTTCGGCCCGGTTTACCGACTCGTTGGCAGAGTGTTTGGCCACATCTACTTCCAGCAAATTGGTGCGGCCATATTTCAGCAGATTGCTGATGTCGTATTTAAACCGATAAAAGCCACCCTGATGGATTTCACCGGCCAGCTTTCCGTTAATTTTTACTTCAGTATCGGTCATCGAACCATCGAAAACGATGTTCACTGTCTTTCCTCTCCACTCACGCGGAACATCAAACTCATATCTGTAAAGTCCGTGTTCCTTGCCCGGTTCGGCGTTTTTCCAGTCGTGACCATAGTTGTAGGTTCCAAAACCCTGCAACTCCCAGTTCGATGGCACCGGAATGGTGGTCCACTCGCCGCTGTTGCGGCCGTCAGTGCAGTAAAATTCCCAGTCCACCGTATTGGCAGCGTCAGTTCCCGAGAGGTAAACGATTTGGGTTTGCTGTGCTAAAACGATTGAGGGAATCAGCAAGAATAGAGAATAAAAAACAAAATTTTTGTAATTCATTGTTTTATGTTTAGATCGTTTTTTTATTAAATGATTTTTTTGTGGCATTAATACCTCAATCCAGCAAAGTTAAGTAAAACTTTTTCATTGAATAAAAAGGGAAAAATCTGATTTGGTGATCTGGGTATAAGGCAAACATTATTAGTATATTACAAAGAACTTTTAAGTTGTTGGGAAGAGCTGTTTAATTGTAAGATATAAAAAAATTCTGTTAGCTTTGTGCACTGGATTATAGATTGGTCATTTGAAAGATAATGAATTGATGAATGAATATTTTAAGCCCTGGATTTTTTTATTTTTTTTCAACCTGTGTATTTTTCTTCCCGCATTAAGTTCTGGTCAACTTTCCGGCACCCAAAGAGCAGATAGTTTGCGTGATGCAATGGCCACGAGTATCGGGACAGACAAAATTTCCCTTCAGCTTGATCTGGCTCTGCAAATTCATGAAATGAATGAAGAGGAAGCTCTCAATCTGGCTCATTCAGCTCTTGAATTTGCTGTTGAAACCGAAAATGGAAATCTGGAAATGCGTGCCTGTTATGTACTTGGCAGAACTCATTTTATACACCATGAAACCGAACTATCCGAAACTTTTTACAACCGGGCATTGAAACTTTCCGACGAAATTGAGGAAAACTGGTATAAGGGAGAAATTCTTTTTCGAAAAGGAGTTATTGCACAACGTAAAGGCGAAGGCATTCTGGCACTGGATTTATTTAATGAAGCAATTCAGGTAAGCCGGTTAGCCGAAAACTATAAATCTGCCGGTTCTTCTTATTCCATGATGGGAACTATTTTCAGATTAAACGGGATGTACGACAGAGCCATTGAATACATCATCAAATCGAAACTTAATTATGAAAGGGCTGGTTTTGCAGAGGGCGATGCCTGGGCAGCGTATTTGCTTGGTCGGATTTATGCCGATTTGAAGCTTCCGGAAAAAGCTTTGGAGTATTTCAGTGAATCTTTGGAAAAATACCAGGAGATGGCGGTTAAAGACGGGAACAGCAATGGTATTGCCATTTGTTTTGAACAAATTGGTTTGTTGAATCTGGAAACCGGTAATCTGGAAGCAGCACGAAACACAATCAATAAGGTGCTGGAAATTCACAAACAAAGCGGGTCAGAATATGGTTTGTCAAATGCATACATGTATTTGGGAAAGATTGAATATTATTTTCAGTATTATGAGAAAGCAGAAAATTATTTAAGCGAAGCACTGGCAATTAAAGAAAAAACAGATGATAAGCTAACCCTGCCTGGCATTTACGAGTTTATTGGGTTGAGTCGTGTTGGCAGAGGAAATATCAACGAAGGAATTTCAACAATAGAGCACGGTCTGGATTTAGCCCTTTCAAACAACCAGATAAAACTGCAACTGGAGATTTATTCGAATCTTGAAAAAGTTTACCTGGATTTAAATGATTTTGAAAAGGTTATTTTTTATCAGAGAATGCAAATAGAAACACAGGAATTGATTTTGTCTGGTGCTGCCAACATTAAAATTGACCAGTTACAGGCCATTTATGAACTCGATGAAAAAAACAATCAAATTGCATCTCTTGAAAAACAAAACGAAATAAATTCATTAAAAATAAAGCAGCAAAAAACCTACCAGGTGCTGATGATAGCAGGATTTTTATTTGTACTCCTGATTTCAGCTGTTATATTTTCACTTTACAGAAAATTGCGCATCAATAACCAGGAATTGAACAAAATTAATACTACAAAAGACCGGCTTTTTTCGGTGATAGCGCACGATTTGAAAGGCTCCATTGGTTCTTCGCTCGAATTGAGCAGAATTGTTGCTGACAATGATGAAACTATTGAAAAATTGGACCAGAGAAAGTATTCCCAGCTCATTTTTCAAAGCCTGAATAGCTCTTACAACCTGCTGATCAACCTGCTTGAATGGGCGCTGTCGCAATTTCAGAAGATTGAGTTTAACCCGAAAGATTTGATCTTAAAAGATGTGGTAAATGATGTCAGGAATCAAATGTTTACGCTTATTCAGGCAAAAAATATTGATATTGAAATTCATGCAGAGGATACACAAAAAGTTTTTGCAGATGAGGGGATGTTAAAAACAGTTTTGCGTAACCTTTTGTCAAACGCCAAAAAATTCTCAAGTCCCGGTGGCAAAGTCATTCTTTCGGCAAAGGAAAGAAATAGTTCTGTTGAAATTTCAATCAAAGATTTTGGCGTAGGGATTGATTCTGAGGTTATTCCCCGGCTTTTTGAGTTGGGGTCCAATAACACTACTTCGGGTACGTTGGGTGAAAACGGAACGGGTTTAGGTCTGATTCTGGTTAAAGAGTTTGTGGAAAAACATGGCGGAAAAGTTTGGGTTGAAAGCGAGGCCGGCAGTGGAAGTACATTTACATTTACCCTTCCAAACAACTGATATGAAAAGGTTTAAATTGTGATGTAAACATTTTTCCGGTTCAATTTTTCGTTACCATGCTTCCCCACCAGTTGTTTCCCGGGTCGAAATCTTTGGAAAGAAATTCCAGCCGTTGTTTTTCCAGTTGCGGCATACGCACCGTGCGAACTTGTTCCAGATGTTGTTTTTCCAGTTCTTCGTTGTATTCCGGATCTTTTTCCGGGAAGCGGGCGCCTACTTTGTTCAGATACGCAAAAAGCTGTTGACTCAGCTGTTTAGTCTGTTCCTGATTTTCTGCCGAAACGTCGGTGGTTTCTTCCAAATCGGTTTTCAGGTTGTAGAGTTCTTCGTGACCATCTTCATAATAATGAATGAGTTTCCAGTCGCCCAGCCGGATGATGGATGAAGGTTCGCCGCCCTGGTTGCCATAATGCGGGTAGTGCCAGATGAGCGGCCGCTCGTCGATTGAGCCGCCGTTTAACAGCGGAACCAGGCTCACGCCGTCCGTATGTTCTTCGGGCCGCAAACCGGCACCGGCCAGTTCCAGCAGGGTGGGGTAGAAGTCGGCTCCGGTAACGGGAGTGGAATTCTTTTGGCCGCCTTTCATTCCGGGTAATTTTATGAAATACGGTTCGCGGATGCCACCTTCAAACTGGTAGCCTTTTCCCGCACGAAGCGGTTTGTTCGATGTGGCAAATGCATCGCCGGCAGCTACTCCTCCGTTATCGGAAGTAAAAATAACGATGGTGTTTTCTGCCAGCCCCAGTTCGTCAAGGGCCTTCAAAACCACACCTACGGCATCGTCCATGGTTTCCACCAGCCCGGCATAAACGGGATTGTCCTGCACCTGGCGGATGGGAAGGAAGTGTTCCATTTCGAAGCCGGTTTCAGCAATTCCCATCGCTTCGGCTTTATCGCGGTATTTGGCCCATTTTTCCTGTGTGGTTTGCAGAGGCGCATGAACGGCATAAAATGAAAGAAAAGCGAAAAATGAAGTGTCCTGATGTTCTTTTAAGAAATTTGCAGTTTCTTGCGCCAGCCGCATGGTCAGGCTTTCGCCGTCGGGGCCGTTTTCCAGGCGCGGATTTTCCCACGGTGCATAAAAACCACCCATCGGACTTCCCTTGTCCCAGCCGCCTTTGTTGATATCGAAACCATGATCTTCTGGCCAGGAGCCTTCGCTACCCAAATGCCACTTTCCGGCGAAAAAGGTTTTGTAGCCGGCTTCCTTTAACGCTTCGGGTAAGGTAACGTATTCGTGTGGCAGGTTATGCGCATATTCGGGAGGAAGCAGCTTGTTGTGCCGTCCCTGTTTGCGCCACTCTTCTCCGGTTGGAGCTCCAATCCAGTCTGTTATTCCGTGCCGTGCCGTAAATTTTCCACTCATAATGCTGGCCCGAGACGGACTGCAAACCTGGCAGTTGGCGTAACCGTCGGTAAAAATCATGCCTTCGCTGGCAATCCGGTCGATGTTGGGCGTTTCGTAATAGTTGCTTCCAGTTACACTCAGGTCGTGATAACCCAGATCGTCGGCGAGGATGAAGAGGATGTTGGGTTTTTGGGGTTCTTCTTTTTTTGTTTGACATGCGTTTAATGTCAGAAAACAAATTATCGCGGAGAGAAAAGAATGTTTCATTTAAACAAAGATTTTCAATTTTAAAACAGGTAGCGGTTATCCAGAAAATTTTGAAGTTTTTTATCCAGTGTCCAAAGTCTGGAATCAGAGAAAATAGTGGCTGTGATTATGCAGGAATCAATAAGTCCAATTCCTTTACTGATTAATTTCTCTTGCCGGGAAAACTCACCGGCTAAAATGCAAAGATTTTCAATCTCTACTTTTGGTATTAATCCGTAGTAGGATTTCAGCATTTCTGTTTCTTTTTTATTGCGAGCTCCCTGCAGCAATTCTGCAAAAATCAATTCAATTGTCAGTATCTCGTTCTTTTCCAGTAATTTTTGAATAAAATCGAAATATTTTTTATTTCCTTTAAAATACTCGATCCAAACCGATGTATCAACAATTATGCTCATTGCTGTCTGTTGATGTTTCTTATCTCCTCAGCTGTATATTCAAAATGAATCGGATTCTTTTTAACTGACTCATTTAGGTTTTTTAATTTTTGCAACCTGATATACTCATTCAGAGCGACTTTTAATGTTTCAGTAATGGTAGTTGCTTTGGAGTATTTCATAGCATCTTTTATCACTTTTTCATCAATTATAGCAGTTACCTTCATAATTCACTTTTTTATACGATACAATATACGATTATATATCGTATGACAAAAATGTTGCCTAATCTTCTCAATTTCATTTTTTTTTACTGCAAATATCCTGTTGCATCAAAAGTAAATACTTCCGATTCGGTGCGGGCGTTTTTCATGATTTCTGAGAGTTCTTCCACAATCTCAGGATGTTCTTCTGCCACATTGTTTTCCTCGCCCAAATCAGTTGAAAGATTGTACAACTCTGTTGTTGTTTTTTCCGGATCGAGCACGTTGTATCTCACCAGTTTCCAGTCTCCCTTTCGCACAGCCTGGCGACCGCCGCGTTCATGGAACTCCCAGTACATGTATTCGTGTTCTTTCTGATTCTCATTTTTTCCCAGAAGTGTCGGCAGAAAAGAAATTCCATCGGCAGTATCCGGTATTTTGGCGCCGGTGATTTCCGCAAATGTTGGATAAACATCCCAAAAAGCAGAAATGTGGTCAGTTTCACTGCCGGCAACAATTTTTCCGTTCCAAACGGCAATCATTGGCACGCGAATGCCCCCTTCGTAAAGGTCGCGTTTGTAGCCTTTTAGCGGGCCGTTGCTGTCGAAATAATCCGGGTCGGCGCCGCCTTCCATGTGTGGTCCGTTATCGGATGTAAAAATGATGAGTGTATTTTCATAAACGCCCAGTTCCTTTAATTTGGTCACAATTTCACCTACCTGGTCGTCGAGTAAGTTTATCATGGCTGCAAAAGCTGCATGTGCCTCAGGTTGCGAGCCATAAGGGCCAAGTCTGAAGTTTTCGCCGTCGTCAACCCCCTGATAGCTTTTTTCAGGTTCATATTTTCCGCGGTGTTTTTCCATATATTCTTCCGGTGCAAACAGTTCGGCATGGGGAATAATGGAAGGATAGTACATGAAAAAGGGTTTTTCTTTATTGTTTTCCAGAAATTTAAGTGCCTGTTCATGAACTACATCGGGTGCATATTGCCCCGTTAGTCTTCCCTGGTTTCCTGCCAGCATTACTTTTTCCTGGTTGTGCCAAAGATGATATGGGTAGTAGTTGTGGCCTATTCGCTGGCAGTTGTACCCGAAAAATTCATCGAATCCCTGATTGTTGGGGTCGCCCCCGGAGCCGGGATAACCAAGTCCCCATTTACCGAACGCTCCGGTTACATAACCGGCATCCTGCAACGCCTCGGCCAGCGTGTAGGCTTCAGCTTCCAGCGGATACTGGCCCTCAGGCTGCCACTCCTTGTTGCCGCGGATAAACGTGTGGCCGGTGTGTTGGCCGGTCATGAGCGATGAGCGTGACGGCGCACAAACCGTAGAGCCCGAATAGTGCTGGGTAAAAGTCATTCCCTCTTTTGCCAGTTTGTCGATGTTGGGCGTTTCGAAACGGGTCTGCCCGTAACAACTTAAATCGCCGTAACCCAGGTCGTCGGCAAGAATATAAACGATGTTGGGTTTTTGCAGCTCCTCTTTCTGTTTTTGCAGGTTTTGACATGCTGTGAACAGCAGAAACGAAGCTGATAGAAGAGTGAATAGTTTGTTCATGATTGTTTAATTATAAGTTGCAACAGTTACTTTTTGCAATGGCACGAGAGTTCAAAATCTGTTTCGGGGAAGTATTCGGCAAGAATTTTATACAGCTGCGGGTCGTAAGCTTTTAATTCTTCGCGGGTATTTACAAAGTTGTGCTTGCCATCGGGTTTGGGAACATCGGCGTTTACATTGAACCACGATTGAACTCCCTCCGCCCAATACTCCCAAATGTTGGTTGCTGCGTAGGTGTTATCCCATTTTCCCTGCGTTTTTGCCTGCTGAAGTGCTTTTTCAAGTTGGGCGTTAAATTCAGGGTTTGCAGGTAAAATACCAACTGCGTGAATGGTGTGGGCAAATTCGTGAATGAAAATATCTTCAGCATGGTATTTATCGATCTGGTAACAAAGTACATTTTCTTCGGCACACGATGTGAGGGGCAAATCCATGGTGCCGCCGAGTCCGCGGGCCCGCACATCCCAGTTTACGGAGGTGTCGGCAGCCAGATGCGCATATTCGGGCATGTCGGTGGTACCTTCGTAACGGGCCAGAATGGCCACACGGCATTTGTTTTTAATGAGGTTTTCAGAAACCTCAGCGGGCAGGTTCTCCAGAAAGAATTCAGACATCTGAGCAACTTTGATTAAAGCCTCATCGGGCACCCGCCACGACGAAACAACAGGAATTCCCGAAGCGTTGATGAACTTTTTATAAAAGCCATCCAGGCCAAGCTCTGCAGGAGGTTTGGAAACTTCATAGTTGCTGTTTTGAGCTATTGCAGGGTGAATAAAAAGTATAAGCGCGAGCAAAATCGATATCGTTTTCATTGGTTGAAATTTTACGGTTTGTTTCCCGGTTTCTATTGATAAGTATAAAGTTTTACACGCTGAATCAAAAACTGGCCGGCGGGAATACTTATATGCCGTCCCTGATGTATCTGGTCTCCGTTTAAATGCCGGTAAATTTTCCAGGTATCGTTTTCAAACCACCCCTCATCTACCTTTAACAAACCTACGTTTAGGTTATTGTTTTCAATATGTTTGAACGTCGTAACTATGCCGTTTCCGGCGATAAAAAATTCGTTTTCGCCGGTTTGAATAAACAGAGCTGCAGCAGAAGGCCAGTCTTCGAGCCGGGCACCTGGAGTCCAGCTCAGGGTATAGTCGTGCCGGCATGTGAGTTCATACTCTCCGAGTTGAATAACGGTTTCCGGTTCGGTTTTCGATGCCAAAACTCCTTTTATTTTGCCATTTCCGGCATGTTCTGCAATCAGCGGTTTAATGTTTTCAATCAGCGCATACATTTTTCCCAGCGGTTCATCGGCCGGATTTTCTGTTGATTCGATGGAAAAAGGAGCAAAACCCAGCCCTTCGTAATGTGAAACAGCATAAAGTGCCTTGGCTGCAACCGTTTTGTCAAAAACATGTTCAGGTACAAAAAGCGGATTTCCCTGACGGGTGTATAAATCGCACCAGTGTTTAAAATCAGGATTGTAAAAGTCGGGTGCCATAAAATCGATGGCATTGCCGGCAGCTTTCCAAACATCGGCCAGATGGGGAAGCGGACCGGCACTTGGATATTCACCCGGTTTTCGTCCCCGGTAATTCAGTGCTGCATTTACAAACATCGGCAAGGGGTAAATTTTTTTTCCTGCCCGGGCCAGTTCATTGGCAAAAACCGCATAGTGCCAGGCCATAAAGATTTCATCGGTATGCAAACCGGCACCAAAAACGTCCTCCCAGTTGCCCGACGCTTTAAAACCGTTATTTGCCCAGATTTCGCGGAATTCAGGTACAAGATTTTTACGGTTTTGTTCTAAGTACCGCATCAGCTCTGCCGGAACGTTTTTCACGAATTTGTCGCCGGCCAGCGGATGGTGGTCGCGTGCCGATGGGAGCATACCAATTTCGTTTTCCACCTGAACCATGATCACTGTTTGGTGATTGCTGTCGAACTCCTTAATAAAATGCATCAGATTTTCGAAAGCCTTTTTATCGGCGTTTAACACATTTTCGCTGAAAGGTGTAAGAATTTCCTGGCTATCACCTCTGTCGTTTTTTGCACGCGGATATTTTTCAGAATTGAGTTTAATCCAGGCTGGCGCATGACTCGACATGCTGTTTTTCCAGCTACCAAACCATAGAAAAATGATCTTCAGGTCGTGTTTCCGGGCTTCATTTATAAGATTTCCTACCAGTGAAAAATCAAATAATCCTTCTTGTGGTTCCACCAATTCCCAAAAAACGGGGATTAAAACCGTATTGAGGTGCATGGCTTTTAGTTTTGGCCAGACTGATTCCATGTATTCCATGGTGGTTGCTGTAGAATTGCCCAGCTCACCACCCAGAATCAGGAATGGTTTTTCATTTACAATCAGCTGGGTTGCAGAGCCTTTTTTTTGAAGATAAGGAACCTGGTTTTGACCGAATGACAGAAGCGGCTCCAACAAAATGATCATCAGGAGTATTCGCCTAAGTTTGTTGTTCATTTTGTTCATTTTTTGAATTTAGAAAAGGTAAATATGGAGACTTTTTCGGTTTTGTAAAAGAAGAAGGCGTGAATTATCAGAAAACCGGATAAAAATATAGGCATTTTGAGCAGTTGCTTTCAGCTTTTTGCTTATCTGGTATTTAACAAAAATAAAATACTTTTGAATCAGACAAATTGTTGTTAAAAACCACAAAATGGAAGAAAAAACATATTTTTTCCGGCTTTTGCTTTCTTGTCAGCCCGGCTTCTGTGTGGAAGGTTGTGCGCTGATGAACTACTGCAATATGCCCCTGGCCCAACTGATTGAAGAAACAATGCACATGAATTCAGCTGATTTTAAGCAAATTGTTAAAGAACACAAAGAGTGTCTTAAACAAGTTTTGCTTGAACTGGAAGTTTAAACAGGTTTTCAGAAAAGGATATAACTGTTCA
>CAZCPH010000066.1:0-936 GCA_964500105.1 uncultured Mariniphaga sp.
AGACACTATGCTGTTTATCTTGTAGACAGCGAAGGATGTGTTTCAGCAATTGACACCTTTACCTTTGATGCTATTCAAAGTGAAGTGGTAGCTGATTTCACACTGGATGAAACTACTGAATGTACTGCAACTTACACCGTTACTGTTTCTGGTGGTGTTGGACCGTATACCATAATGGTTGATGACAGTGTGATGACTGAAATGACCTTTACATTGGCACGCGGCTTATACACCATTAAAGCAATGGATTCACACATGTGTACTGTTGAACAAGCTGTAGAAGTTGTTGGAGAATACGTAACACGTGATACCATCGTTGAAACATTCTTCGGTGAAGAAGTACAGTTTACTGACGAAGAAGCTGGTGTTGACAGCATGCTTGTTGCCGGCACTTATGAATTCGTTTACATGCACGGTGAGTGTGAAAGAACATTGAACGTGGAAGTAGTTGAGGTTGCAAGACCATTAACCATTGCTGAAGTTCAGGGCGAAGGCGCTGAATCGGAATGGGTAGGTGAGATTGTTTCTGTTACTGGTACCGTTACTGGTGTTTCTGCCGGTGAAGGATTCTTTATGCAGGATGCAAATGCTGCATGGAGCGGAATCTGGGTAGAATGGGCAGATGCTTCTGACCTTGAAATTGGCGACGGTATTGAGGTTGTTGGTGTTGTGGCAGAAGTTGCTACAGTTACCACACTCTCTGCTACTGAAGTTACCATGGTTGATGCACCGCTTGTTGTTGAAGCAATTGTAGCTGACAACCCGTCTGCTGTTGAAAACGAAATGTGGGAAAGCGTTTTGGTTACTGTTGAAGGTGGCCGCGCAACTGCTGCAGACGAAGGAAACGGTGAATGGACTGTGTACTATGAACCTACAGATGACGTAGTTGTTAACGACTGGCTGTATACTTACGATACAGACTCTATTATAGCCGGT